>NZ_JAPEHY010000077.1:0-2558 GCF_028823715.1 Shewanella sp. K8 | reverse complement strand
ATTCAATATGGCGCTAATGACGCCTTCTTAACAAGAGGTGTCCATCCCATCATCCTTGTAAGCTCTGCCTCGGCATCCATGCCTCGGAAGGTCACAGTTCCGCCTGTGCCTGGGAATTAGGTGTATATCTTTAGCGACTCAGTTGTGCTTCGGGTATTCCGGCAGTCAAAACCAACCGCTACGGCGATGAAGCCCTAACCCGCCTCAGGGGCAAGGGGCATTGTCAGCTTTGGGGTGGAAGTCATCACCCGAGTGCACCAATGGACGCTTTCTCAACGAGAAACCCATAAAGAGTATCAGGCAGGAAGTACAAACCGCTTTCCCTTGGAGTACTGTCAATAAGTGTACAGACTATGTAAGAACCGAAAACCAACCATAACACAAAGCATTTGAAAGCCAGTTCAAAGACGGTAATATCTTTAGCTAACTAAAGGGAAGCCAAGCTTTTACATACAAGCAGCTACTTAAGGATGAGCTATGGATCCACTGTCGCAACTGTTCGCCGCTTATCTGGAGATGGTGAGCAATAACATCACTAACGCCTACATTGATGCGGCAAACACTACTGTCACAGCCCAAACACTCACCTACAAGGGCACCGACATTCGATTCCAGCACTTTCTCTGGCAGGTAAAGCAAGAAAGTGTCTGTGCCGACCTAAAGCAGCAAGCAACGTCCTATTCCAAGTGCACCCTGCAAGCGAAAGCCATGTTCACAGATTTGTGCAACCAGCTATCCGGCATGAAAAACCTCAACTCAAAAGGCCGCAGCTTATCGCGGATGTACTGCAATGCCTCGCTCAACTACAAACCCATGATTGCTATGATAAGCGCACCAGCCCGGAAAACCGAGCAACAGCTAAAAGACAAGGAATGTAATCAGCTTATTCTCAAGGCAATGCAGGACAGCAGCCCAGAATTGGCTAAACATCGGGACAAAGTCTGTGCCGAGGCAAAGTAACCGAAGAAGACTATTCAAGCTCAGGGCTAACTTGCCTGTAAGCATGCGAAGTCAGAGATTGAGCAAACGCAACTTTTTGTAAGAAATAGCAAAAGTCCTACAGACGATTGAAAAATGATGTGGTACGTTCAGGCATAAGTGGAACACTTGTTCAATACAATCAAACCCTTAGGGAGCGGAAGGAACGCTGGAATCCGAAATCCATGGGCGGAAGCGTGTCCAAAGGACAAGTGACAGAACAGTTTCTGTCACTTAGCTGGAGCCGAAGGGACTCTGGCCCGCCACGCGACAAAAATGTCGGGAACATTTTTGAACGGCTTTAGCAGTCCCGAAGGGTGAAGTACAGGATGTACGGAATAATCGGTAGCGTGTCCGAAGGACAAACAGCCCACGCCGCAGTCAAATAAACAACCTGTTCTTGGTACTTCTTACTTCGCCGACATATAAATCACTGTAGTGGTCAAGTTAAATTGGCCACTACAGGTCTACCTTGCCAATACTTATAGCTGCTGCGATGAATACCAAATACTGAACAAATAAGTTTTACACTATGGCTCTGCCTGAGTTTCTCGACTAGCGAGAACTGTTCAGTGAGTCTGACATCAAGAGAGCCGTAGCCTTTTTCAAAATAATGTTCTCTTCTTCGATGCGGCGAAGTTTCTTTTCTAACTCACGGATCCGCTGTTGCTCAGGCGTAAGTGGTGAGCCTTTGGGGGAATCGCCTTGCAGTTCCTGTTGGAGCTGTTTTACCCACTTTCGCATGGCTGAATTGCTGACTCCCATTGCGGTTGCCGCCTCTGCCACACTATAGCCTTGCTTTGTTACTAGCTGAGCAGCCTCTAGCTTAAACTCAGCGCTGAATGTCGGTCTTGTGTTCTTCATATCTGCCACCCATTAGCGAGAAGTGAGTCTATCACTCCGTCTATTTAGATGGCCAAATTCACTATGCCACTACACACCTCGTTCCTTAGAAGGTAGAACAAGCTTGCAAGGTCTCACTATTAAAATGTTATAAAGCAAATTAGAATCTGCGAAAGGAGCAGATAATATGAAAGCTAGGTATTTAAAAACAACAGATCATAGCATCAAGAGCCAACTCACTGGCTTAAAACCAGAACAAGCTTTGTGTGAATATATTTGGAATGGGTTTGATGCGAATGCGACACAGGTTTCTGTTAAGACAGAAGTCAATCTGATGCAGGGAGTTGCATCAATAACTATCTCAGATAATGGCGATGGTATTGATATCGATGATCTAGAAAATACTTTGGACTTATTCTTGGATTCGAAAAAGAAAAATGTTTCCAAGCCAACTACCCGTGGTAAGAAAGGTCGAGGGCGCTTCAGTTTTATCAAGTTCTGTGAACAAGCTACTTGGAATACGTATGACGGCAAAAAGGCATTTAAGTTCACAATAGACTCTGGGCGTTTAAGTCAGTATGAGCCCGAGGCTACCGCACATACACAAAATAAAGGTACAACTGTCACCTTCCAACATATAAAGGGAATTGACTTCAACTACTTTAACGATGTCGTTGTTCCATATGACCTTTCCCCCGAATTTAAGACCATAACATTGATGAGATTTCCAATACACT
>NZ_JAPEHY010000076.1:0-2747 GCF_028823715.1 Shewanella sp. K8 | reverse complement strand
ACTTCTTCAAGTCCGTAAAACCCATCTGGGTTGTATGGTTAAGCCTCTCGAGTCATTAGTACAGGTTAGCTCAACGCCTCGCAACGCTTACACACCCTGCCTATCAAC
Source organism: Shewanella sp. K8 (assembly GCF_028823715.1). NCBI lineage: Bacteria > Pseudomonadati > Pseudomonadota > Gammaproteobacteria > Alteromonadales > Shewanellaceae > Shewanella > Shewanella sp. K8. The sequence goes on along the minus strand of NZ_JAPEHY010000076.1, from coordinate 2,639 downwards.
GTCCTGGTCTCGAACGGCTCTTCAGAGGGCTCTAGGCCCTAGGGATGACTCATCTTGGGGCTCGCTTCCCGCTTAGATGCTTTCAGCGGTTATCGATTCCGAACGTAGCTACCGGGCAATGCCATTGGCATGACAACCCGAACACCAGCGGTTCGTCCACTCCGGTCCTCTCGTACTAGGAGCAGCTCCCCTCAATCATCCAACGCCCACGGCAGATAGGGACCGAACTGTCTCACGACGTTCTGAACCCAGCTCGCGTACCACTTTAAATGGCGAACAGCCATACCCTTGGGACCGACTTCAGCCCCAGGATGTGATGAGCCGACATCGAGGTGCCAAACACCGCCGTCGATATGAACTCTTGGGCGGTATCAGCCTGTTATCCCCGGAGTACCTTTTATCCGTTGAGCGATGGCCCTTCCATTCAGAACCACCGGATCACTATGACCTGCTTTCGCACCTGCTCGACGTGTCTGTCTCGCAGTTAAGCTGGCTTATGCCATTACACTAACCGTACGATGTCCGACCGTACTTAGCCAACCTTCGTGCTCCTCCGTTACTCTTTGGGAGGAGACCGCCCCAGTCAAACTACCCACCAGGCACTGTCCCTAACCCCGATTAGGGGCCCAGGTTAGAACATCAACACTACAAGGGTGGTATTTCAAGGTTGACTCCAACAAGACTGGCGTCTCATCTTCATAGTCTCCCACCTATCCTACACATGTAGGGTCAATGTTCAGTGCCAAGCTATAGTAAAGGTTCACGGGGTCTTTCCGTCTAGCCGCGGGTATACGGCATCTTCACCGCAATTTCAACTTCACTGAGTCTCGGCTGGAGACAGCGTGGCCATCATTACGCCATTCGTGCAGGTCGGAACTTACCCGACAAGGAATTTCGCTACCTTAGGACCGTTATAGTTACGGCCGCCGTTTACCGGGGCTTCGATCATGAGCTTCTCCGAAGATAACCCAATCAATTAACCTTCCGGCACCGGGCAGGCGTCACACCGTATACGTCATCTTGCGATTTTGCACAGTGCTGTGTTTTTGATAAACAGTTGCAGCCACCTGGTATCTGCGACTCCCGTCAGCTCTGAGAGCAAGTCTCTTCACCAACAGGAGCGTACCTTCTCCCGAAGTTACGGTACCATTTTGCCTAGTTCCTTCAGCCGAGTTCTCTCAAGCGCCTTGGTATTCTCTACCCGACCACCTGTGTCGGTTTGGGGTACGATTCCTGCTAACCTGAAGCTTAGAAGATTTTCCTGGAAGCATGGCATCAACCACTTCATCCCCTTAGATCAGCTCTCAGTGTATGTGTGCCCGGATTTGCCTAAGCACACCACCTACTACCTTAAACGCGGACTACCAACGCCGCGCCGGCCTAGCCTTCTCCGTCTCTCCATCGCAGTTAGCAGAAGTACGGGAATATTAACCCGTTTCCCATCGACTACGCCTTTCAGCCTCGCCTTAGGGGTCGACTCACCCTGCCCCGATTAACGTTGGACAGGAACCCTTGGTCTTTCGGCGAGGGGGTTTTTCACCCCCTTTATCGTTACTCATGTCAGCATTCGCACTTCTGATACCTCCAGCGTGGGTTACCCCTTCGCCTTCAACGGCTTACAGAACGCTCCTCTACCGCACTGATGCAAGCATCAGTACCCGTAGCTTCGGTGAATTGCTTAGCCCCGTTACATCTTCCGCGCAGGCCGACTCGACTAGTGAGCTATTACGCTTTCTTTAAATGATGGCTGCTTCTAAGCCAACATCCTAGCTGTCTAAGCCTTCCCACATCGTTTCCCACTTAGCAATTACTTTGGGACCTTAGCTGACGGTCTGGGTTGTTTCCCTTTTGACGACGGACGTTAGCACCCGCCGTCTGTCTCCCGGATAGCACTCTTTGGTATTCGGAGTTTGCAAAGGGTTGGTAAGTCGGGATGACCCCCTAGCCTTAACAGTGCTCTACCCCCAAAGGTGTTCGTCCGAGGCGCTACCTAAATAGCTTTCGAGGAGAACCAGATATCTCCCGGTTTGATTGGCCTTTCACCCCCAGCCACAAGTCATCCGCTAATTTTTCAACATTAGTCGGTTCGGTCCTCCAGTTGATGTTACTCAACCTTCAACCTGCCCATGGCTAGATCACCGGGTTTCGGGTCTACACCTAGCAACTATACGCGCAGTTAACACTCGGTTTCCCTACGGCTCCGCTATTCGCTTAACCTCGCTACTAAATGTAAGTCGCTGACCCATTATACAAAAGGTACGCAGTCACGGTCTCAAGAACCGCTTCCACTGCTTGTACGTATACGGTTTCAGGTTCTATTTCACTCCCCTCACAGGGGTTCTTTTCGCCTTTCCCTCACGGTACTGGTTCACTATCGGTCAGTCAGGAGTATTTAGCCTTGGAGGATGGTCCCCCCATATTCAGACAACATATCACGTGTGCCGCCTTACTCGATTTCATCTCTGGTTAGTTTACGTGTACGGGGCTATCACCCTGTGCCGCTGTGCTTTCCAACACATTCCACTAACACCCCAAAGACTTAAGGGCTAATCCCCGTTCGCTCGCCGCTACTTGGGGAATCTCGGTTGATTTCTTTTCCTAAGGGTACTTAGATGTTTCAGTTCCCCTCGTTCGCCTCA
>NZ_JAPEHY010000075.1:0-3267 GCF_028823715.1 Shewanella sp. K8 | reverse complement strand
TGATGATCTGCTTACGCTCTTTCAGCAGGCTAATTTGCAGCTCTTTGATAGCAATCGCATCGTCGATTTGCGCGGTTTTCTTGTCTAGAAAGTTGGCTATTAGGGTTTGTTCTTCTAGTGAAGGAACAGATATAGTAATCGTCCGCATTTCATCGTATCGAGTAGTCCACAAATCTGCGACTATTCCACGTCCAACACGATAGTACTCCTCAATAAATGCATGACTTTTCAAAAGGTGCTCAGAAAACTTTGGATGTATCCCTTTTGGTTTAAGCACTATATTTATAAGCGATACTGATCCATCTCTGTCAGATACTCCACTAGAACCCTTCCGATCAGAGCGGCTATTTATAACAAAGTCACCCTCTTTTACTAGCTTTCTGTTATCGCCATCTTTTGTTTTGGCCGCATTATCCAATTGAGGTAGAACGCCTTTTTTTGTTACGGAGAGTGCGGGGTAGTCAATGTCTGAAACTTTAGATCTACGCTCATTAAAGCGAGTGCCTAATCGTGTTAATTCCCAAGAGGCAGGTACTCGTCCCAACCATTCAACCCCAGAATCTACATAATCGTCATATTTCGGCATCAACGCTAAACTTTGACTCGGGCTGTCCATGCCCTCGCGCTTCGCGCCAACGGCAGTGCCGTTGTTCAAATTTATTCCCGATAAATTTGTCATTAGGCTTCTCCCTGAACTTCCGCCACTTTCACACCCAAACTCTCTATTCCAAGGATTTGCGCAATAAGACCTTCGGCTTTTTGTTCTAGGTTGATGATGTCGGTTGCGACCTCCTCTAAACTACGCAGCGGTTTATGACGGTAGAAATACTTATTGAAGCTGATTTCATAGCCAATTTTCACTGTATCCAGGTTTATCCATGCTTCATCAATATAAGGCTTCACTTCGTCTAGGAAGTACTGGTAAATGCTTTGCTTCAGCGGGACAGATTCTGTGTCTCGCAGGTCTGAGTTGGTCTCGTAAGTGATGAACTCGCCCTTTTTACCGCCTTCTGTGGTAGGAACGGGGTAATAACCAAAATCGGGCAGGTCAGCGACTTCACACTCATAGCGCTCCAGAAGGTCGTCTAATTTATCACCCGTTAATTTAACTACCTTTTTAACCACTTTCTTGGCGGTTTCGTCATACCAGCTCACCGCGTTTAGGATGGCATTTTTCTCAGGTGCTGAAAGCTTAATAGCATGGGCTTTTAGCAATTTATCAACTTGGGTTTTAAATTTATTGAAGTCATCAAATTCACTGCTACCGATGCCACCCATCAGCGTTTGTGCCGTTTCAAGCAATGCTTTAAGCGCCAGCCAGTGTTTCACATCAAGCAGTTTGGCCTTCGTCTTAGCATTGAGACTGATGTCGTTCTCTTCACACCAAGAAAGAATGTCTTTCTCAATGGATTTCAAGAAGCTCTTTTTCTTTTCAGTACCATAGCCAGTTTTTTCATATACAAGTTCGCCGTGCTCTGCGTACACGTACTCCATCACTTCACTGAGCTGCTTATCAAAACGCAGTGGGGCTATTGCGTCTTGAGTGAACTTGGCTCTGCGGCGATCTGGGCGCTCGATAGTGACTTTGTAATAGCCAAAGTTATCATTACTGAACACCTTGCTGGCGATGCCAACAGGATCATTGTTTGCATCAAGTGCTCTTTCAACATCCTCACATGCGAGGTAAGTATCGGTAATTTCCGTGATGTGCTCAGGCGCAAATTCGCAGTTTTTGTTACCTAAGTTCTTACGCAACTTACGGTATAGCAAGCTGGCATCAATCAGCTGCACCTTGCCTTTTCGTGCCTCAGGTTTATTGTTGTTCAACACCCAAATGTAAGTGGTAATGCCGGTGTTGTAGAACAGGTTATTAGGTAACTGAACGATGGCGTCTAGCATGTCGTTTTCGATGATGAAGCGACGAATGTTACTTTCGCCACCGCCCGCATCACCGGTAAAGAGCGAGGAGCCGTTATGAACAGAAGCAATCCGGCTGCCTAATGGGCTTACGCTCGGATCTTTCATTTTGTTAACCATTTCCATTAAGAAGAGTAGCTGGCCATCACTTGAACGTGGCGTGGCATCCACCACTTCCAGATTTCCCCAATAGTCTTTCAGGCTAACCTTAAAACGTGGGTCAATCACATCACTGCCGTCTTTAATGTGCTTCTGTTCAGACGCCCAACTCTTACCATATGGCGGGTTAGACAACATAAAGTCAAAGCGAGAAGCCGCAAACTCGTCGGTAGACAAGGTTGAGCCTACCTTAATGTTCTCAGGGTTGTTACCTTTGATCATCATGTCCGATTTACAAATCGCGTAAGTCTCGTCGTTGATCTCTTTGCCGTAAAGGTAAACATCACGGCTGTCGTTCGGGTATTTCTCTTCAATGAAGTTTTGAGATTCAGTCAACATACCACCGCTACCACACGCAGGGTCATACACCGTCATGGTTAGCGGTAACTGGTCTTTGACTGGGTCAAACACCAGGTGCGTCATCAATTCAATTACTTCACGTGGCGTAAAATGTTCACCTGCTTCTTCATTGTTTTCTTCGTTGAACTTGCGGATCAACTCTTCGAACACGTAACCCATACCCAGGTTAGTAAGGGCTGGCATCTTGTTACCATCTGGGTCTGCGACCGTTTCATGAGTTAGGTTGATGTAGGGGGAAACAAACTTCTCGACGACATCAAGAAGGACTTGCTTGGAGGCCATGTGACGAATTTGCGACTTGAGGTTAAAGCATTCAATGATTTCTTTAACATTATCGCTAAAGCCAAGCAGGTACTCTTCAAAGTTGGCGAGTAATATCTGTTGGTTATTAGTCGCGGTGTTGAACAGGGATTTCAGCGTCCATTTAGATGTATTGTAAAAGACATAACCACTGGCCGCCTTCAACGGTTCATCATCAAGCTCTGTGGCTTGCATCTCTTCTTTTTGGAACTTTACCTCATCAAGCACGGCTTCTTTGGTAGGTTCTAGTAACGTATCTAAACGTCGTAATACCACCATAGGTAAAATCACATCGCGGTACTTACCGCGAACGTACACATCACGTAAACAGTCGTCGGCAATGTTCCAAATAAATGAAATGAGCTTGTTATGTACTGAATGGTCCATAAGGGTTCCGTAATCCTTGCGTTAAGCCCAGATGCACAATATTGCTCTGGGCCAGATAAATTAGAGTGCCAACCAATCATCGTGACGCAGGGCGTCAATCTGTTGTTGTAGCTGAGTGACTTGCTCTTGCAACGAAAGCACTTT
>NZ_JAPEHY010000074.1:0-3754 GCF_028823715.1 Shewanella sp. K8 | reverse complement strand
ATCCAGGCCTGTAAGCCGACGCAGAGCACACATGGGACTTGTTCGCACCTTCCCTGAAGGAGTAGTTAGATGAAAAATAGGGTGTATATGGCCCAGAGTCTGGATGGTTTTATTGCCGGACCCAATGGTGAGCTTGATTGGTTGGCGGCAATAGATAACCCGGAGGGCAGCGATCTGGGATTTGCCGAGTTTATGGCTTCGGTCGATGCTCTGCTCATGGGGCGCAACACTTTTGAAGTGGTGGCCGCCTTCGATGCCTGGCCCTACGATAAACCTGTATTTGTTGCCAGCAATAGTCTCAAGCAATTACCGGAGGGTTTTGCCGGCAAAGCTGAGTTAATTTGCGGCTCGGCAACTGAAATGCTCAGCGCCTTGCATGCAAAGGGGTACCACAACATCTATCTTGATGGCGGCGCTCTTATTCGCTCCTTTATTGCCGCCGCTCTGGTCGATGAGCTGACCATTACCACAGTGCCTGTGTTGCTGGGGGGCGGGATCCGGCTATTTGATACCTTGCCTGGTTCTGTGAACTTGAAGTTGGTGTCATCACAGTTGCTGTTGGGGCAATTGGTAAAGAATCGTTATCAGTTTCAAAGGGAGACACAGGCATGAATCAAGTGGGTACCTTAATCTTTTTCTGCGGCAAGATGGGCGCGGGCAAGTCGACTCTATCGCAAGAGTTGGCTTCAGAGCGGCGCGCCGTCTGTATCAGTGAAGATCAGTGGCTTGCCGCTCTTTTCCCGCAAGAGATCCAAAACTTTGGCGACTATCTCAAGTTTTCGGCTCGGCTCAAACCTGTTATGAGCGCACATATTCAGGCCTTACTCGGTTGCGGTGTCGATGTGGTGCTGGACTTCCCGGCTAATACCGCAGTGCAGCGTCATGGGTTCAAGGCCCTGGCCGAGGCGGCCGGAGCGCAGCATCTGCTGGTCTATTTAGAGGTAGATGATGAGTTGTGTCTCGAGCGTCTGGCACTCAGAAGAGTTCAATGCCCGGAGCGGGCAGCCTTCGACAATGAAACCGTCTTTCGGCAAGTGAGTGCCTATTTTGAGGCGCCAACGGCCGAGGAAGCGCTATCGATAGAGGTGCGCCCGGCCTGAAAACAGCAGACATGGCGTTCGCTATTTGGCTGTGGCAGACCAAGATTATTTGTGCCAATATGCGCCGGCCTGTTTGCTGCTCTTTGGCAGAGTTCAAACATGGCGTTATAGTCATGCGGGCGCGAAGGCGCCGTAAAATAGAGGTTAGATTATGAAGAGAGCAGTGAAGGCAGTCCAATTATCGCTTGAATAGATTCTTAGCAATAATTGGACGCAAAAATGAATAGAAACAATATCTGGAATTACTCATTCTTATACTCTTTGGTACTTCTGGTACCTTTCGATCTGCTTGCTTCACTGGGGATGGACTTATACCTTCCGGCAGTGAATGACATCGGCACAAGTTTCAAGGTAGGAAGGGAGCAGGTTCAGCTGACGCTGACCATGTATATGGCACTCCTAGGCCTTGGGCAATTGCTGTTTGGCCCCCTCTCGGACAAGTTTGGCAGAAGGCCGATAGTCGTTATTGGCGCTGTCTTGTACTCATTGTCCAGCCTGGCTATTCCGTTAAGTCCGAACTTTGATTACTTCCTGGGACTGAGATTGTTACAGTCGCTGAGCGCGTCTGCACTATTGGTTGCGGCGTTTGCCACGGTCAGAGATGTATTTGCCGAAAGGGAAGAAGGCGTAGTCGTTTACGCCATCATGGGTTCAGTGTTGGCTTGTGTCCCGGCAGTGGCACCGTTTCTGGGTGCCTTGATAGAAAAGCAGTGGCATTGGCAGGGCATATTTTACTTCCTGGGAATATTTGCTGCCGTGGTTGCCGTGCACACAGTGTTTAAATGGCCAGAAACCCGGCCGGCCAAAACCCAACCGTTTCGTTTCAATAGCTTGTTCACCATCCTGGGGTCCAAGACTTTTATCGGTTATACCTTGGCTTATGCAACGGCTATGGGGACCTTCTTCGCCTACTTTTCCACCTCGCCCTCGGTGCTGATGGATACCTTGAGCCTGAGTAAACTCGAGTTCAGCCTCTGGTTCGGCTCGGTGGCGATTGTGATGATACTGACCACCAGGTTCGTCAAGCCTTTGGTTGGGCGTTGGGGAATAAGCGGCACAGTGTTTCGGGGGCTGGCGGGGCTATTTGTCAGTGGGCTTATCCTCTATCTGTGCGAGTGGCTCTTTGGCGTTACCCTGCTGGGCTTTATGCTTCCCATGTACCTGATTGGAGTCAATATTGCCTTGACTTGTGCAGTCTCGGCCAACGGCGCTCTGCACGCCTTCTCCGCTTCGGCGGGTTTGGCAACGGCGCTTTATTATGCGCTGGAAAGCCTGTACTTAAGCCTTATGGTCAGTGTGCTGATAAAGCTGATCCCGCCCGGGACCTCGGCCACCATAGCCGTGTATATCTTTATCTCTTCCCTGTTGGCTGCGGGCTTTATCCTGCTGGGCAGGCGACAGCAAGGTTAACTTGGATTTGTATAACTAAAGAGTCCCCCGGATTTTTGGGGGACTTTAATAGTCAAACGTGGATTTGAAAGTTTCAAGTGTTGGCATTGGCGCGAACTTATCGACCGTATAACGGCCCGAGGTCAAGAGTTACCCGTTAACCGCTATGGTAGCTCAGCCAACTATGAGCAGATAGTCGCGGCTTACGGAGGGCTATGGTGTGGTAGCCAACGAACCAACAGGCCTTGCGAATGACAGAATAATGTAAGGGTAAAGCGCTACAACATGATAGTGAAGAGCAGCTTGAGTTGTTGGGCAGTGACAGCCAAGAACTGGAACAAGCCCTGCTAACCCATGCCAGTCTTTATGAAGATGAGCGCAGCGAGTTTATGCGCCGCTAGCCTACTAATTTGCAGAGTCTATGTGAGTTGAACCTTACGGCCTTACACAGCCGAGGCGTGTATGAATCTGATGTATTGGCAGAACACTTGGCCACTTTGATAGGTTGCTACCTTGGCGGGCGCGATATGTATATCCCAAGCGGCGAACGTCTTAACGTAGCTCTGAGGGATATCTGTATTTGGCGCGAGTTCAAGGACAATAACCTAGAGCAGCTCTGCCGCCAGTATGGCCTGAGTGAGCGCCGCGTCAGCCAGATAGTGGCGGAACAACGCACAGCCTTTGTAGCGAGAAAGCAGAGGGGGTTGTTTTAAGTGACTGTGATGTAAATCAGGATTAAAAAATCAGTACTTAAATCTTATTACGTATTGACTTAAGATCATGTAATGTAAGCTCAAATAGTTGGCGTCTAAGGAGCTTAATGTGGCTGTAACAATTTCGATTTTTAACAACAAAGGTGGCGTTGGAAAAACAACCATTATTTGGAATTTAGCCGTTTCTCTCGCTGATCAAGGTAAAAGTGTTCTGTTAATCGATTTTGACCCACAATGTAATCTGTCGATTGCTTGTTTAGGCGCCCAAGAGTTTTCAGAGTTACTTATAGAGAGTGATGAGTTTCCATTTGGTCGGACAGTTAAAGCTTTTGCTCTACCGTACATACAACAAAATCGAAGAGGGGAAGTATTTACTATGTTCCCTAAACAAGATACTGATGACGGGATTTTACACTTAGTACCAGGTGATTTTTGGCTGAACACATTTTCAGATATCCTTAACGTGGGTACTGATGTCATAAGTGGTGCGGGTCTTTATCGTTTTATCTTGCCAAGTTTGATTGCGGAGGAAGCTTCACGTATTAATGATAT
>NZ_JAPEHY010000073.1:0-4091 GCF_028823715.1 Shewanella sp. K8 | reverse complement strand
GGGAAAAAAAACACCTTCTATGAGTGGGCATGTAAACAAGTGGCTTTTCGATAAATAATATATAGAGAATTTAGAATCAAGAGTGAGCGTGATCATTCTACCTTGTTGTCCGATGCTAGCGTGAAGTGTTCGAGCAGGCGAATTGCTCGCGCCTACGCACAATGGTCTGCTCTCGATGAGGTATCTCGAGGTGCAACAAGTGGTGGTGACGTTGCTACCCCTATTGGCACTGATGCCTTACAGAGCAGGAGAGCTCCAGCTCTACCCGCAGCAGGCTTTGGGCCAGCCTAGTGAGAAAGTAATCAAGGGTTGATTTTCCGTTGCTCCCGTTACATCAGCTTATGACTCAGCAACGGTTGTTACTGCTCTTCACAACTTATCTCCTGCTATCCGGTTTAGTGCTGTATGGCCACTCCTTTTTTGAACAACCGTCAGGTGAATGCCATCCCCACACAGGCGATTCACGTGTTGTTCTGTAGCTGAGGGTTAGGTGTGATTTCAATAGCCTGGTCTATGATGATTTCACTACATCGGACAATATTGAGCAGTTACACACAGTTATGATGATACTTTATTTATAGATGTCAGGCTGACAGCACAATAGGATCAATGGGTTAGTTAAACATAAATGATGATACTTTATTTTCATCCCACACCTGAAAGTGTTGCCATTAATCGCCTGAGTGTATGCTCAGGCGATTAATTGTGTCAGCCGCTGCTGCTTTTTTGCTTCGTATCTCTTCCAGACTTTTTCGTGGAAGTAGAAAACAACTGTGTTGATGCTGGGTTCTACCAGGGCCACGGCACCACCTATAAGTACACTGCCAGTAAGCAGATAAGTGATGGTAAAGGCTACGCTGAAGTGCAGTATGGCAAAGGTCATTGTCTTAATCATGGCGGTTCTCCTCTCTCGATAATTTAATGATAATAATTCTTATTAACAATTGAAAGAGGGTTTAACAGATTAATTTGACCGTTTTTATCTATTAAAAAGGCCGCCTATGCAGCCTTTAATCGTCTAAGACTATCAGTAATGCCAAGGGAAGCTGGAAAAGTCCTGATCGCGTTTTTCAAGAAACGCGTCTCGACCTTCCTGGGCCTCGGCTGTGCCATAGGCCAAACGGGTCGCTTCACCGGCAAATAGTTGCTGGCCAACCAAACCATCATCAGGCAGGTTAAAGCCATATTTGAGCATGCGCATTGCGGTTGGGGACTTGGAATTGATCTCCTTGGCCCAGCGCAGAGCTTCGGTTTCAAGTTCTGCATGAGGAACTGAACGGTTAACCATGCCCATGGCAAAGGCTTCATCGGCACTGTAGTTAAAGCCACAGAAAAATATTTCTCTTGCCCGCTTCTGACCTATCATCTTCGCCAGATAAGCACTGCCATAGCCAGAATCAAAGCTGGCTACATCCGGGTCTGTCTGTTTGAAAACGGCATGTTCTTTCGATGCCAGTGTCAGATCGCACACCACGTGCAGGCTGTGACCGCCACCGACCGCCCAACCGGGAACAACGGCTATGACGACCTTGGGCATAAAGCGGATCAAGCGCTGCACTTCGAGAATATGCAGGCGGCCCATGCGAGCCAAATCGGCCTTGCCGGCTTCCTCACCTTCATATTTGTAGCCGTCCTTGCCGCGAATACGCTGATCGCCACCGGAGGAGAAGGAATATTGCCCTTTGGCCGATGGACCATTGCCCGTTAACAGCACACAACCTACATCAGACCATTGCCGGGCGTGATCCAGAGCTATGTAAAGTTCATCAACCGTCTTGGGACGAAAAGCGTTTAGGCAGTCGGGGCGGTTAATGGCAATTCGCACCGTACCTTGAGATTTGGCTCTGTGGTAAGTGATGTCTTCAAAAGCGAACCCGGCAACCTCTTCCCACAATTCAGGTTCAAAAGTATCGGAAACAAAAGATGTCATAACAAACAGCCCCTATATTGATAATGGCTCAAAGGCTAGGTGGATTGGCATGGGAGGTCAATGATTTCAGGTGCGGGTTTTGCGACCGTCGACAAAACCCGCGGCTTTACTCAGAGGTTATCGCAGATGAACAGCAGATTATCTTTGTTGAAAACAGGATGAGATATGACATTGCCGCGACAATACTCATCCTTGAAGTCCATCAGGGTATCTGGTGTGGTCAGTATGTTGTCCAGCTCTTGTAGCTCTGAAGCTGACAAACGCTCGGCAATATCTGCCTTGAGGCGGGCCTTTTTCTGATCGAGGCGAATGATCTGCGTGCCCGTCATGGCATCCAGCTTGCGTTCAATTTTCTTTACTAATGCTTCGGTTTGGGCAATGGGCTCATCGAGTTTATCCGTCTGAGTGACCAGGTAATAAAGCACTCCGGCCAATATTGCCAAAATAATCCAGCCTTTCATCATTTAGTCCAACTAAGGTTAATAACCCTTGTGTTACAAGGTATAATACGCCAGTTTTTATACAATAAGCAGTAAAAGGCTGTAAAGATGAGTGAAGAGTCGAGCAATAAGGATTATTCGAAAGCCAATCGAATCAAGATTCACCAGCCTGATGCGAGTAAAGCAGACCGCTTTAATCCTCGCAATCGAATTTACGTTCGTGCGGTTGATGGTCTATGGAGTACGTTAAGGCGGCGTATGGGATGGATAGCCATGCTGTTTTTCCTCATTTTACCTTGGCTTCCATGGGGGGATAGGCAGGCAGTCTGGTTTAACCTGGCGGAGCAGAAGTTTCATGTATTTGGCCTGACTATCTGGCCTCAGGATCTGACGTTGCTGGCGGCCTTGTTTATGATTGCCGCCTTTGCACTGTTTTTTGTCACTACCTACCTGGGAAGGGTCTGGTGCGGGTACACCTGCCCGCAGACAGTGTGGACCTTCATCTTTATCTGGTTTGAAGAAAAGCTCGAAGGGGCACGCAACAAAAGGATGAAGTTGGATCAGATGCCCTGGAGTTTTGACAAACTCTGGCGCAAAACGGCCAAGCATACTGCCTGGTTGCTGATCTCCCTGCTGACGGCCATGACATTTGTGTCTTACTTTGTGCCCTCCAGAGAAGTATACCTCGAGGTGTTTACCTTACAGGCCAGTGGCGCCGTGTACTTCTGGGTCATTCTCTTCACTCTGGCAACCTATGGTAATGCCGGCTGGATGCGGGAAATCATGTGTATTCACATGTGCCCCTATGCACGTTTCCAGGCGGCCATGTTCGATAAGAACACTTATATTGTTGGCTATGACACCAAGCGTGGTGAAACTCGCGGCCCCCGTTCCCGCAAGGCAGATCCCAAAGCTCTGGGGCTGGGCGACTGTATCGATTGCGATCTCTGTGTTCAGGTCTGTCCAACAGGGATTGATATCCGTAATGGCCTGCAGTACGAATGTATCAACTGCGGCGCCTGTATCGATGCTTGCGACTCCACCATGGAACGTATGGGATATGCCAAAGGCCTTATCAGTTACACCACGGAAAACAAACTGGAAGGGATCAAGGAAAAAGTACTACGTCCCAAGCTGGTGGGCTATGGTGTTGTGCTTACCGCGATGATTTTGGTGTTTATCTACGCCAGTGCCAATATCGCCCCTGTACGCATTGATATCATTCGTGACCGGAATCAGCTCTATACCGAGAATACTCAGGGGATGACAGAGAATACCTTCACTTTGAAGATATTGAACAAAACAGAAACGGCCCACGAGTACCAGATGCACATTGATGGGTTAAACAACTATAAGTGGTATGGCCCACAAACAGTGCAAATTGCGGCCGGTGAAGTATTGACGCTGCCAATCAGTGTGGCGGTCGACCCTGTGGAGCTGAAACGTCCTATTACCAAGATAGACTTTATTGTCACTACCGAAGTCGATGGTGAAGCGGTTGAAGCCAAACAGGAGTCCCGTTTCTTCGGGCCTTAAGCTTTAAGAAACGATTCAAGATAGATAGAAAGGGGCGCGAGCCCCTTTTTTCATCAAAAAAGATCGCTTTTTTGGTCATTTGGTTGCTTTTGTGAGCGAACGATAAATTAATCCTGTTTTTCTAAGATTTAGCCCTTGCACAAAAGTTTTGGCTCCCTATAATGCGCTCCCACTGACACGGCACA
>NZ_JAPEHY010000072.1:0-4419 GCF_028823715.1 Shewanella sp. K8 | reverse complement strand
TGCCGTCCTCGGCCACGCCGGAGTAGGTGAAGTTGACTACCACATCCTCGTCGGCCACCTGGTCGATGCTGACGGTGAAGGCAGCAGTCTCACCCTCGGTGACGCTGCTTTGATCGGCGACGATGCCGACCACAGGCGCATCCTGGGCATCGAGAATGGTGGTGTCGGCGCTGTTGTTGGCACCAATGCTGGCATCGGCTCCGCTGACACTGTCGATGGTGACGGTGAAGTCTTCGGCGCCTTCATAGATACCGTCGTTAATGGTGCTGATATCCAGCGGCACACTGGTGCTGCCGGCGGGAATGGTGACACTGGCAACGCCGGTGAAGTCGCTGCCGTCCTCGGCCACGCCGGAGTAGGTGAAGTTGACTACCACATCCTCGTCGGCCACCTGGTCGATGCTGACGGTGAAGGCGGCAGTCTCACCCTCGGTGACGCTGCTTTGATCGGCGACGATGCCGACCACAGGCGCATCCTGGGCATCGAGAATGGTGGTGTCGGCGCTGTTGTTGCTGCCTATCTCAAGTTGTTCAAGGCTATTATCGACGTCAGTAACACCACTAATGACGACGCTTAGATTTTCGCTATTTTCATAGACACCATCGTTAATGGTATTAACCGTAAAGCTTTGCTGGCTATCACCGGTAATGGTCACGCTTGGAGGTAAATTATCAACATCTGCCGCAGATGCTGTACCACTCCAATCAAGTGCAAGGGTAACCGAAGCACCACTAGGAAGGGTTACCGGGTTACCGTTGGCATCGACCAAAGTCACTGTATAAGTGATTTCACCACCTTCAGCGACACTGGTTTTGTCTACGCTGATCTGGGCAAAAACGGTGTCGGTAGTGTCATTTACCAGTGTGGAAGCTGTGTCACTGGTATCCAGGTTTTCAAAATTACCACCTTGTGCACTATCTATACCTACGGTCAGAGTTTCCGCATCAACAAATACATCATCGCTGGGAGCGTCAACGGTTACAGTGCCGGAGGTTTGACCGGCTGCAATGGTGATGCTGGCGCCGTTGGACAGGGTCAGTACCAGGTCGGTTTCAGGGGCATTATTGACCGTGGCGGTATAGGTGATCTGGCCGCCTTCATTCACTTCAGCCGGGGCGGTCAGGGTGACCGCGGTGGTATCTATGGTGTCATTGACCTGTGTATCGACACTATTGCCGAGGTTCAGGTCTTCATAGTTGCCGCCCTGGGCGTCGGTGATGCCGACCGTGAGGATTTCACCGTCCTGATAGACATCATCAGTCGGTGCATCAACGGTGACAGTGCCTTCGGTCTGACCGGCCGCAATGGTGATGCTGGCGCCGTTGGACAGGGTCAGTACCAGGTCGGTTTCAGGGGCATTGTTGACCGTGGCGGTATAGGTGATCTGGCCGCCTTCATTCACTTCAGCCGGGGCGGTCAGGGTGACCGTGGTGGTATCTATGGTGTCATTGACCTGAGTATCGACACTATTGCCGAGGTCCAAGTTTTCATAGTTGCCGCCCTGGGCACCGGTGACATTGACCGTGAGGGTTTCACCGTCCTGATAGACATCATCAGTCGGTGCATCAACGGTCACGGTGCCGGACGTCTGACCTGCCGCGATGGTGATGCTGGCGCCGTTGGACAGGGTCAGTACCAAGTCAGTTTCGGGGGCATTATTGACCGTGGCGGTATAGGTGATCTGGCCGCCTTCATTCACTTCAGCCGGGGCAGTCAGGGTTACCGTGGTGGTATCTATGGTGTCATTGACCTGAGTATCGACACTATTGCCGAGGTCCAAGTTTTCATAGTTGCCGCCCTGGGACTCAGTGACACCGACATTCAGTACTTCACTGTCCAAGTAGACATCATCGCTGGGGGCGTCGACGGTAACACTGCCTGAAGTTTGGCCAACAGGGATCACTATCGTTGCGCCGTTGGACAAGGTCAGAACCAAATCACTTTCCAGAGGAGCATTGTCTACAACAGCAGTGTAGGTAATGCTGCCACCCTCGTTGACTTGGGTTGGCGCCAACAAGGTTACAGTGCTGGGAGCAACTTGAGTCAACTCGAAGGTGTTTTGTGACAAGCCATCTTGCAGTGTAATGGCATCAGCTTCGACGCCCGCTGAATCGTAGCCACTGGCAGCCAGAGTTTCTGCCCCACTTCTTGCCAAGGAAACAAAGCCGGACGTCCCCTCATTCCCTTGAGCTCCACCGGCAGCAGTATCAGGCAATGAAGCGGTTGGATCTTCTCCCGCAGCGATAAGGGCCTGTAGCTGAGCAATTTCAGAATCTGTTGCAGAATCGGCACTTTGCAACGCTTCCTGAGGGACTTCAGCTTCACTTCCAAGACTGCTTCCGTCACTGAGCAAGAGCTCTATTTGTGCATCATTATCGACAAAAACTTCGCTTCCCTGCGCGACGAAGTCGCCCTGTTGTAGTGGCACTTGCTGGCCATTTGACATGACATAAGCCTTGCCATTCAAAGTCTTAACTTGACCATCTTGTGTAGTGATAAGTGCTTTCATGTCCCGCCCCCGGCGCTTGCAATATCCGTATCAATAAAGTTGCAGCCCAATAGGTTTGGGTTGCAAGTTGGCAAATAGTGTAAATCTCTTGGGTGCGATTTTAGATTAATTAGTTTCAAAGGTCAATTTTTTGACGCTATTTGCAAATTTGTTAATTTGCTGATTTAAAAGAAATATTTTTTGCTGTTGATTAATAAAAAAACAGGAGCCTGCGGCTCCTGTTGATTCTATTGAAAAAATTATTGCTTAAGGTTAGGGAATTAATTGTTCCTCGGATGAATAAGTATAGTTAGGCTCTGGAAGAGAAGCCTGAACAACAGGTTGAGTGACCAACAATGCACCGTCGGAGATAAGGGATTGAATAATCACACCTTCATCTGTAGTTCCATACTCTGTGGACAGATCCACACCATTGAGAACTATGGTGACACTGTCCCCTCCGGCACCTGTTGTGTCGACACTTATGATGGTGTTGCCACCCACAAAGCTGAAGTCCAGGTAATCATCCAAAACCCCGTTTTCTTCATTGACCAAGATGTCTGATAAATCCAGTGCATCAGTGTTAGGGTCGAAGTTATAGACTTCATCAGTGCTGCCATCTGCAGACCCTGCATCCCAGATCAATATATCTCTGTCATTGTCTATACCTGCATCCAAGCGATCACTGCCGGGGCCGCCAACCAGATAGTCGGCACCTGTACCGCCAAAGATGTAGTCATTGCCGGCGCCACCCAGTAGTTGGTCATCACCTTCCAGACCATAGATGGTGTCATTTCCTTCGCGACCGACTATTTCATCGCTTTGGTTTGCCCCGGTGAGCGAGTCACTTTGAGTGCTACCAAAGATGAGATTATCTATGTCGTCGGTTCCTGTTACCGTAATGGCATCATCAGGTAGCAGCTCGTGAGTAAATACAGCTTGTACATACCTGGCCTGATAACTGCCTCCATCATTGTCGAAGTAAGTAATGGTCCATAGATCGCCTGCTTGGGCCGGATTCAAAGTCAGGTAGTCGGCGAGAGTTACTGAGTTATCCGATTCTTGCACTATCTGATCGTAGCCAATACTGGCCTTCATCAAGCCTGAATCCGCATCATAGAACCAAGTCTGTTCGACGCTATCGACGGGATCTGCCAACAGCACTATGAAGGTTATGCCGTTAATGGTAAGCCTGACTGAGACCTCTGTTTCCCGCTTACTGCCCGCGGTAGTGTCAATGTCTCTCTCATCTCCGGGAATTGGAATGGCAAAGGGCGATTTCTGGTAATCGGTAAACAGATCCAGGCTACCATTGGCTGGATCTAAATTAATGGCATCGGCGAATCCGCCACTGATACTGAGGACAGCATCCTGATCATTCCCTGAGGTCAAAGGCGATGAACCATCACCTATGGTGACACTTTCCCCTCCCAAGCTGTTACCCGGCACAGCATGGATGATGAAGTCGCCATCAACCTGATCTGTACCTGAGTTGACTGTGAAGGTCAGAGAAATATCCAGTTGTTCCTCTATGTCACCGTTATCCCCCGGCATATAGACCAGACTGCCCAACTCTGTGGCAGATAAGGCCTCAGGATTGTTAAAGTCATACTGCACCAGCATCTGGATGTCTTCATCCCAATACCAAATGGAGCCTATCTCGGCGGTTTCCCCCGGATCGATAAACTCAAGGCTCAAGTTTGTTATGCTAATGTCATCCGTGGCATCTACATCGGTTGGAACATCAATATTCAGCGGATAACCGGCAAGATAAGGATCCGAGAGTTGCAATAGGGAGGCCGGAACCCAGATCTCTTTGGCAAATTCGCCTTCAACCGGGTCGTTGGTACCATTGATGGTGATTGTCACGGTTTCAGTATCAGTGCCGCCGTTGCCGTCATCGACCGTGACATCAAAGCTCAAGGTGATGG
>NZ_JAPEHY010000071.1:0-4539 GCF_028823715.1 Shewanella sp. K8 | reverse complement strand
CCTGGGAAATCGTACTCAGACAGCAGTTCACGAACTTCCATCTCTACCAGTTCCAACAGCTCTTCATCGTCTACCATGTCACACTTGTTCATGAATACGATGATGAAAGGTACACCTACCTGACGAGACAGCAGGATGTGCTCACGAGTCTGTGGCATTGGGCCGTCAGTAGAAGCTACTACCAGGATTGCGCCGTCCATCTGGGCAGCACCGGTGATCATGTTTTTAACATAGTCAGCGTGACCTGGGCAGTCTACGTGGGCGTAGTGACGAGTTGGAGTGTCATACTCGATGTGAGAGGTATTGATGGTAATACCGCGCTCACGCTCTTCTGGAGCGTTATCGATCGCTGCGAAGTCACGCGCCTCACCACCGTAAGTCTTAGACAGTACAGTTGAGATAGCAGCAGTCAGAGTGGTTTTACCATGGTCCACGTGGCCAATGGTACCCACGTTAACGTGGGGTTTACTACGTTCAAATTTAGCTTTAGACATGGTATTGCCTCAATCTAAGATTTTCTGGTGGTGAAACCATATATAGTGAAAAAGTCCGATGCAAATGAATGACATCGAACAGATTATAAAAGGCAGAGGTAAAATTTAAGATAGGCTGGTGCTGATAGGCAGATTCGAACTGCCGACCTCATCCTTACCAAGGATGCGCTCTACCACCTGAGCCATATCAGCATGCAAATTTGGAGCGGGCAGCGGGAATCGAACCCGCGTTATCAGCTTGGAAGGCTGGAGTAATACCATTATACGATGCCCGCGCAACCTACTTAAGGCTACCTACTTACCTTGAAAATGGTGGAGGGAGAAGGATTCGAACCTTCGAAGGCGGAGCCGTCAGATTTACAGTCTGATCCCTTTGGCCACTCGGGAACCCCTCCGATAAAATTGGTGCCGGCACCAAGAGTCGAACTCGGGACCTACTGATTACAAGTCAGTTGCTCTACCAACTGAGCTATGCCGGCACTTCATTTCGGTAGCGGATATTAGGTAAATGTTGGGGCGAGTGCAATAGGAAATTGGCTTTTTTTCGAAAAAAAGCCCTGAATGGTGCTTTTTTACTCTGACACTACGTAGGTATTCAACTCCTTCTTAACCCTCTGTACACGGGATAAACAATTCGGCTTGGCATAGGGATTTTTTATTGTTCATGAATAATTCATGGTGTACTGTGCCTTGCCTGAGCAGAGGAAATCAGATGACAACAGCCAACTCAATTCAACAGGCATTATATATGCCGTTTCACCGCCAGCAATGGGCCGAACTTCGCGAGTCGGTGCCTTTGACCTTGAGCGAAACCGAATTGAAAAAGCTGCGGGGGATTAATGAAAAGGTTTCCCTCACTGAAGTTACCGACATCTATTTGCCCCTCAGTCGTCTGCTTAACTTGATCGTTGGCGCCAAGCAGCAAAGAGGTTTGGTGTTAAATGAGTTTTTGGGGCAAACCCCGGCCAAGAGTCCTTACATTATCAGTATTGCCGGCAGTGTCGCCGTTGGGAAAAGTACCACAGCCCGTATCCTGCAGGCACTTTTGAGCCATTGGCCCGAACACCCTAAGGTCGATCTGATTACTACGGATGGTTTTCTCTACCCGCTGGCCGAGCTGAAACAAAAAGGGTTGTTGCAGCGTAAAGGCTTTCCGGAAAGCTATGACATGAAGCTATTGGTGGAGTTTATCGCTGCCATCAAGTCAGGCGCCGAGTTGGTCGAGGCTCCGCTATATTCCCACATCAGTTACGACCGGCTCCCCGAAGTGCAGCAGGTCAGACAGCCGGACATTTTGATCCTTGAAGGCTTGAATGTACTGCAGACAGAGCTGGATTCTCCCGTGAGTATCAAGCGTCCATTTGTTTCTGATTTCGTGGACTTCTCTATCTATGTAGATGCGGACGAATCACTGCTGAAACATTGGTATATAGATAGGTTCCTGCAGTTCCGGCATACGGCTTTTGCCAATGAGCGCTCCTACTTCCACCACTATGCCAAGCTGAGCGATGCTGAAGCCGAATATATAGCCGCCAATATCTGGGACACCATCAATGGCCCGAACCTGAATCTGAATATTGAGCCCACCCGCGAGCGGGCACATCTTATTCTGAAAAAGGGTCAGGACCACCTGATGGATAAAGTGCTGCTGCGAAAATAATCAAGCGCCGCGTAAGCTGATTTCCCCGCCGACAAAATGCTGTGTGCCTGTATCTGTCTGCAGAATAACGCCACCTTGCTCATCCACTCCCAGGTAGTGGCCGCTAATTTGCTGTTCACCCAGCAGCAATTTGACCTGTTGACCGGCAAAGATATCGGCACTCTGCCACCTGGTGCTGAATGCAGCCAATCCCTGAGTCTCAAACAGCTTAATATCTTTCAATAACTGTTGGTGGAGATTGATAGCCAACTCAGTCTTGTCCGGCATAGATTCAAGTCCACTGAGATCGCTCCAGGGTTGATCCAGTTGTTCACCCAGTTCAGCTGGCATAGCCATGTTCAAGCCTATCCCGATCACCAGATCGCATTCGCTGTCGGCAGTCCCGGTCATTTCAATCAGTACACCAGCAAGTTTACGGCCATCGAGATAGATATCGTTGGGCCACTTCACTCCCAAACCGGCAATACCGAAAGACTCCAACACACTAACCAGTGAACAGGCAACCACCAGACTCAAGCCCATCGCCTGAGAAAGACCTTGAGAGAACTGCCAGTACATAGAAAAGTAGAGGTGACTGCCGTAGGGCGACAACCACTGGCGTCCTCTACGCCCTCGTCCGGCCGATTGGTACTCGGCAATACAGAGATCGCCATTACTCAATTCATCGACATGGTTGAGCAGGAATGTATTGGTACCACCGAGTTCATCAAAGTAGAAACAACGGTTATCTATAGCGGAAAGCAAATGCGGCTTATCGATAAGATGCAGGCTTCTCGCCAACTTATAGCCTTTGCCTTTCACGCTGAAGATATCGATCCCAAAGGCAGTCAAGGCACTGATATGTTTGCTGACAGCCGTACGGCTGATACCCAGTTGTTCGGCCAGTATCTCGCCGGAGACAAACTCACCCTGCTGCAACAGCTGTAATATTTCCCGCTTGCGCTTCCACTGTTCGGTCATCGTCAGAGACTCCTCTCTCCTGTTGCCGCAAAAATTCGCGGTTCGGGTTGCAATTCGACACCGAAGCGCGCTTGCACTTGCCTGATAATTTCCCGCGCCAAATTAGCCACATCCTTACCCCTGGCACCACCTTTATTCACCAGTACCAGGGCTTGCTTATCATGAACTGCAGCCGCTCCCATCTGGAAACCTTTCAAACCTGCCTTATCGATAAGCCAGCCTGCGGCCAACTTAACAGTACCATCCTGCTGAGCATAACCCACCAAATCAGGAAAGCGTTCGGCCAACTTAAGATAGTCGGCAGCAGCAACCACAGGATTCTTGAAAAAGCTGCCGGCATTGCCAAGCACTACAGGATCCGGCAGTTTTTCCTGACGAACCTGACATACCCGCTCAAAAATCATGGTCGCGGTCACCTCTGTCTCTTCAGCAAGCGACTGCAACGGCCCATAACTCAGTTTGGGCTGCCAGGCTTTAGGCAATTTCAAGCCGACAGAGGTGATCACAGCCTTACCCTTGAGCTCATTTTTGAAAATTGACTCACGATAGCCAAAATCACAATCAGCGGCCTCGAGACGAGTTAGCGCGCCGGTCTGCAGGTCTAGATACTCGACCCAGTCACACAACTGACACAGCTCAATTCCATAGGCGCCTATGTTTTGAATAGGCGCTGCACCAACTGTCCCCGGGATCAGAGCCATATTCTCAAGCCCCGGCATCCCCAGCTTAAGCGTTTCGCAAACCAAATCGTGCCAGTTTTCACCGGCGGCAACCTTTAGATAAAAATGCTCTTGATCCTCACAGACATCGATTCCCTTGGTACCGATTTGAATCACTGTCCCTTGATAATCTTCAAGCAGCAATAGATTACTGCCACCACCGAGGATCAGCATAGGGGTCTCATCGCCCTTATGCTGCATGCAAGCCTGGACAAGCTCCGTGGTAGAACTCACTCTGATGAGTTCCCGACAGCAACAGTCGATTCCAAAAGTGTTCAAAGATTTAAGGGAGTGGACTAGAGTTGGCATCTAAAGCTTTCACTGCAAATAAAAGCAGCATTGTAACGGGATTAGCCGGCTATTTCAGCCGCAAAACCCCCATAAGCGAATAACGGTCAGTTAAAGGTGTGTATGGGCTTATATGTATCCAGCGGCAAGCTACTCGGCGGCTACCGAATCAAAGCTGGATTAAGGCAAATCTCACAGGCCCTAAACGCAAAAAAGCCACCTTATTCAGGTGGCTTCTCTACTTAATTGGGCGTCTGGCGATGGCCAGCTTCGAGCAAGCTCTCCGCGTTCGTCTGGCGCATCAAACTGAGTTTGATAAACGCGACAACCTCACCCTACTCCACATGGGATTGTGCCTCACTACGTTCGGACTCTTTATCTTCCCCATGTGAGAGTGGACATTTCAAAATGCAATTAA
>NZ_JAPEHY010000070.1:0-4730 GCF_028823715.1 Shewanella sp. K8 | reverse complement strand
CCAGGCCTGTAAGCCGACGCAGAGCACACATGGGACTTGTTCGCACCTTCCTTAGAAAAGCTCGTTACCCGAACGCTCACCGCTGAGGAGTTTCTGTACATTGGACAGTGTGGTGTGGGCGATGGCGCCCAAGGCCTCTTCGGTCAAAAACGCCTGGTGACCGGTAAAGATCACATTGTGGCAAGCCGATAAACGCCGGAATACATCGTCCTGGATCACTTCGTTGGACTTGTCTTCAAAGAACAGCTCTTTCTCGTTCTCATACACGTCCAACCCCAACGAACCTATCTGTCCGAGCTTGAGCGCTTCCATGGCATCTATGGCGTTGAGCAAGCCGCCACGACTGGTGTTAATCACCATCATGCCCGGCTTCATCTTGGCAAAGCTGTCTGCGTTGAGCAGATGGCGGTTTTCCGCCGTCAGCGGGCAATGAAGACTGATGATATCGCTCTGTTGGTACATCTCATCCAGAGTGACATAGCGAGCCCCCAGCGCCTCTACTTGCGGATTGGGATAAGGGTCAAATGCCAATACTTTACAGCCAAAGCCCAGCAAGACCTTGATGGTGGCGATACCGATTTTCCCTGTGCCGACCACGCCCACAGTCTTACCGAACATGTTGAAGCCCACCAACCCTTCGAGAGAGAAGTTGGCATCCCGGGTGCGTTGATACGCCTTATGGATCTTGCGGTTCAGGGTCAACATCAGGGCGACCGTATGTTCGGCCACAGACTCGGGAGAATAAGCAGGGACATTGACAACATTCATTCCCAGACGCTTAGCCGCATCCAGGTCGACATTATTAAAGCCGGCACAGCGCATGGCGATGATCCGGGTGCCGTTGGCGGCCAGTTCTGTCAGCACCTCGTCATTGAGTTCGTCGTTGACGAAGGCGCAGATCACTTCGAATCCGTAAGCCAGTTTCACTGTTTGCATGCAAAGGCGCACGTCGAAGTACTCGATTTGAGCCCCAAAGGCCTGGTTGGTACGGTTGAAATGCTGCATGTCGTAACGCTTGGCGCTGAAAAAACCTATCTTCATGCTGTTTATGACCCGGTAATTGGAATGATAGCTAAAAGTGTAAGTGAATTACCTAAACTTGTCTTTGCCTGGCACAGACAATCTCACCGGAAACATGATGCAGCGCAACAAAAAGAAAAAAGCGGACTCCTGACAGTCCGCTTTTTTGATGAGGGGCTCAAGCGCCCCGACTCCGTGCTATCGGAGAATTAGTTTGGCCTAGTGCTCTTTAGCGTACTTGGCAGCTTCAGCACCGGCGATACGACCGAAGGTTACGATATCAGAGATAGCGTTACCGCCCAGACGGTTGGCACCGTGAACACCACCGGTTGCTTCACCGGCAGCATACATACCCTGGATCAGATGACCATCTTTGGCTTTCACTTCAGCCTTGGTATCAATCTTCACGCCACCCATGCTGTGGTGTACAGCTGGCTTAACTTCGATAGCGTAGTAAGGGGCAGTACCCAGTTCACGAGGCAGGTTAGGACGCTCGAATTGAGTGTCTTTACCAGACTTCACGAAACCGTTGTAGCTGGCAATAGTCTTGGCCAGTTCAGCACCTGGAACACCAATCTTCTTGGCCAGTTCTTCAGGGGTCTTACCTTCATCAACAATGCCCAGGTGGACATAGTTTTCAATCTTCTTCAAGCTCTTGCGAACTGAGTCATCGAACACCAGGAAGGCGCTGGCACCTTTCTGTTTCAGGATGGCTGCAGAAGCCTTGTCACGAGTAGTGATTTCGTTGACGAAACGGTCACCTTCACGGTTGACCAGGATAGCACCGTTACCGCGTACGGCTTCAGTTACCATCACACCACCACGTGGAGACAGAGTTGGGTGAGCCTGTACCCATTCCAGATCGCGGGTATCGGCACCGGCTTGCATGGCAACATCCAGACCGTCACCGGTTGCACCTGGGTGGTTGGTAGCAGCAAAACCTTTCAGCTTAGGATCGTACTTGGCAACGCGGTCGTTGTTCTTGGCGAAACCACCGGTAGCCATAACCACGGCATCAGCCTTGATCACGTAGTAACCAGTGTACTTACCTTCAACCAGAACGCCGGTCACTTTGCCTGAATCATCTTTCAGTACGCGTACAACGCGGCTGTTCAGACGGATATCGGTACCGCGCTTAACAGCGTTGTCCCACAATACTTGGGCAACGTGAGCACCCACACCGGCACCACCGGTTGGACGGTGACTACGGTTAACACTGGCACCACCCATACGACCTACGTCAGTCATATCGGCGCCCATAGAAGTCAACCAGTCGATAGAATCGGAGGAGTTGTTGGCCAGAACTTTAACCAGCTCAGGATCGTTGATGTTACGGCCACCTTTCATGGTGTCCTCAATCATGATCTCTTTCTTGTCTTTAATACCCAGAGCCGCTTGAGGCTTGGTTTCAGCAGCGTTCATACCGCCGGCAGCTAGCTTGGTGTTACCACCTGGGATAGGCTCTTTTTCCAGCAGAATGACTTTGGCACCGTTGTCGCGAGCAGATACTGCGGCGGCCAGACCGGCACCACCAGAACCTATGATAACCACGTCAGTGGTTTCACGAGGACCGGCTGCAATAGCTTTGTCTTGAGCATCTTTCTGCACATCGATAGGAACGAACTTACGCTCCCACTTGCCGCCGAATGGCATATCGAAGCCGAAGCTGTGGCAAGCGTCACAGTAAGCAACTGATTTTTCATGGCCTTTGTGGCAAGAAGTACAAGCGATTTCACCGATCAGGTGAGACTTGTGTGGAGAAATCTTCAGATCTTTTTCACCGGCAGCAATCTCTTTCAGATCACCGTGGCAGCTAACGCACTGGGCGTTCTCATGGGTCAGGTTGTCATCGGTCGGGCCTTTCTTGGAAACGTGGCAAGTATCGCAACCGCCCATTTCACCATGAAAATCCGCCAATACATCTGCGCCGGCATAAGCTGTACCGGCCATCATGCCGGAAATCAGAGCAGCCAGTGCTGTTTTCTTAAGTGCTCCCGTGAACATAGAGTGTTCCTCCACCATATTATTTCACATACTCATATATAGCTATTTCGTACCACATTGCTTTTTAGTTATTTATACCAAGGCTGTAGCACGACATATCTCCCATGGCAGAAGATATCACTACCCCTTTAGGCATATATTTAACTGAGTCACAAAAAGATTTCTCTCGACGCCACCTATCCGCATTTCTGTGCACTCTTGCAGATTAGTCGGTCACATATTGATACAAATCACGGCTAACGTACCGTATAGCTGACGAAGTTAACGTTTTGGGGATCTGCATTTCCATGTGAGAAGACTCGACAAATACAGGATCAAGCATAGTCGCCAATTGGCGAATGCTGCTAAGCTAACGGAAAATTTGTATTCTGGATCACAGATATAATCGCCATGGCTAAAGCACAGATGTCTGAAAAGCAGTTTTGGCTGCAGCGCCTTTGTAAGACCAGCCTCAGAGCCCTGCACATTTTGGGAATTGTCGGAGCCGGTGGCGGTATTTTGCTGTCGGTACCCAGAGAAAGCTGGCAGCTCTATTGGATAATGGCCATGGCCAGCGGCAGTTGCCTGATGCTGTGGGAGATAGTCAGGGATTGGCGCTGGCTTATCCAACTCAAAGGGGTATTGACTCTGGTGAAGCTGCTGCTGATCCTGCTGTTTATTCCTCTGGCAAGCTACAAGAGCGAGTTGCTTGTGACTGTGGTTTTGCTGTCGGTCATAGTGTCACACGGACCCGCGGGCTTGCGGCATTATTCTATAGTTCACAGACGCAGAATAGACAGCCGCAAGGAGATCAAGGGATGAACACAGCAGAACTGATCACAGCCTTTGAGCGGCACACTGAGATAACACCTGAGCTCAGAGTACTGGACCTGGCCTGCGGCTCCGGGCGCAATGGCCATTGGTTTGCCAAACAGGGCGCCGAGGTTACCTTCATCGATCGCAATCCCGAGAGCTTTGATGACCTATGGCGCCAGTTTCCTCACTGCCAATTCATTGAATGGGACCTTGAGCAGGGCGACAAGCCCGAGCTTCAACCTTTCGACGTAGTATTGGTGTTCAACTACCTGCACCGCCCCTCGTTGCCCTGGATAGCCAAACAGCTCAAACCCGGTGGTTTGTTGTTTTACGAGACCTTTACTCAGGAACAGGCCAAGTTTGGCCGTCCCAGTAACCCGGACTTCTTGCTGAATCAGCGTGAGCTACAACACAGATTTGCCAAATTCGAGACTTTACATTACTTTGAAGGCCATATGCCCGGCGGAGAAACGGGAATGCTGCAAGCCAAGGCACAATTGATAGCCAGAGCCGTTCGCTGATCCGCCTTTATTCAGCTGTATCAAGGACCTGTAATGTTTCCCTATCCCGAGCAGTATCGGCTTGCCCTGCCCCCGCTGATCACCGCCTTTATGGTGCTCTGGTCGTTGTTGACCCGACCTCTGCTGGGAGATGCCAGTCCATTCGCCCTCTATCCCTTATTGTTACTGTTCCCTCTGGTGCTTGGACTGCACCTGCACCTTATCTGGCAAGCAGCCGGCCTACGTCGCCTGGATCAGGCCTTCTATGCTCTGGTACACGGTATTCTGGCTTTCGTGGTCTGGACCTTTTGCATCATGCATGTGGGCGGTCACAGCTTCTCCTAAGCTTCCGGATAAGTAAAAAATCCACCTGCATAGCAGGTGGCTTTGAACAGCCCCCTAGAAGGGGGC
>NZ_JAPEHY010000006.1:0-162128 GCF_028823715.1 Shewanella sp. K8 | reverse complement strand
CCCCGATTTGTTCTCGTCATACTGTGTTGGCTTGATAGGTGAAATGCTTCCATCTTTTATTCGCGATTGGGAGCAAGGTAAAGAGCGCTACATGGATATGAACCCTAGAGATAGGGTCATAAATACTAAGGGGCAACCTAAGTTTGGTGGGTGGATTTTTAATGGTTTTGACACTCGTAGACGTAATGGGCGCAAGCAAATGGTTGGTGCTGATGCTGAACATCACGATTCGATTATAGATGCTATTGAAAATGACTTATTACCTGAGCTGGAGAATGTAACAGCTTATCATGCTGTTCCAGATTTTATCGACGAGGATGCCATTGGGATGATTGAAGACCTAAACGTAATGGCACCAGATAGTATATTTCAAAATATTCCGATTAGGTATCTGTCTCGAGTAAGGCCTACCAATGCGCTTAGAGGTCGGGGGCAATGGGCTCAAAATCAGATTGAGTTGATGAACGATATGGCTGATGAGTACGACAGTATTGCTGAATATATAGTTGAGAACTTCTAACCCCGAAACCTTTCCAATCCAGCAGCCGTAGACAAACCGGGACAATGACAGCACGTTCATTGTCCCGGTTTTTTATGGCCTTCATATCTCACCACCGCGCCCTGGATGGTGTTCGTGCCTGAATTCGCCACGAACTGGCCGATAAATTTCGTATCGACAGCAAAAGAGAAAGGCCCATAAGGGCCTTTTCTCATTTCGCTTGCTACAGCTATAGCGGCTTATTCATCTTCTGCCGGTGGCACATAGCCTTCAATCTGTACTTCCTGACCTTCGAACAGGAAGGCAACCATCTGCTCTTCCAGCAGTTTGCGATCATCGACATTCATCATATTCAGTTTCTTTTCGTTGATCAGCATGGTCTGTTTTTTCTGCCACAGTCCCCAGGCCTCTTTGCTGATATTGTCGAAAATGCGCTTGCCGAGTTCGCCGGGATACAGTTGGAAATCCAGGCCATCGGCTTCTTTCTTGAGATAGACGCAGTTAACTGTGCGTGCCATGTTTACTCCTTGGTCAGACTCGGTTCCAGGCTGGCCAATACCCGCTCTGTTGCAGCGGCCAGTCCCACCCGGGAAGGTTGGTTTAAGTTATACCAGAGACAGGGTTTGGGTTCCATTACCCTGTCTTTACTCTGGGCGCTGTGACCTTGGTCCAGCAGCGTGTTTGTGGCTACTTTGCTCTTTAGCCGCAGCAGCATAGGCTGGGCGTCCAGGTGAAAGTGGCTGAAGGTGTGACGAAAGCCGGGCAGTTCAGTGATGCTGTGCTCTGCAAGCCCCAAGGCTTTGGCGGCTTGCAGCAGGTTTTGTCTGTTGCTGAACTCGGGGAAACACCAGAGGCCGCCCCAGATCCCGGCGGGTGGCCTTTGCTGCAGCAAGATCTCGCCATTGTGTTCCAGCACCAGTAGCCAGGCTTCTTTGGCCGGAATCGCCTTCTTCGGTTTCTTGCCGGGGAATTCGCCCTGGCGCCCCATAAGCTGCGCCTTGCAGTCGCGGGCGACCGGGCACTGGTCACAGGCGGGGCGGGAGCGGGTGCATATGGTGGCACCTATATCCATCATCGCCTGGTTGTATTTTTGGATCTCGGCCTTGGGCGTGAGTGCTTCAGTCAGCTGCCAGAGTTGGTTTTCCACATCCTTTTGCCCGGGCCAACCTTCTATGGCGCCGTGGCGGGCGAGTACCCGTTTGACGTTGCCATCCAATATGGGGTGATGTTGCCCCAAAGACAGCGACAGCACCGCCCCTGCGGTTGAGCGGCCAATGCCCGGCAGTGCCAGTACCGAGTCAAAGTCGGTTGGAAACTCGCCGTTAAACTCATCACGCACCTTGATGGCGGCCTTGTGCAGGTTACGGGCGCGGGCGTAATAGCCCAGACCTGTCCACAGATGCAGCACTTCGTCCGTGTCGGCATTGGCCAGGCTGACGACATCGGGGAAACGGGCAATGAATTTTTGGAAGTAGGGGATAACAGTCGCGACCTGGGTCTGCTGCAACATGATTTCAGAAATCCATACTTTGTATGGGGTCTTTTGCTGTTGCCATGGCAGAGTCTTGCGACCATTCAAGTCGTACCATTTTACGATACGTTCTGCGAAAGAGGCTGTTTTGTTCATCGGCGCAGTGTAGCCGCAGCCAAGGGGCGAAACAAGGAGATTGATCCCCCCAAATGATTGACTTATTTCGTTCTTGTGGATTGTTGGTATACTTTTTCAGCATCAGGGCTTGCACTGTATGGTGAACTTTGGATAATGCCCTTCTTTTTTCAAACCTCTCTAGGGGCAAAAATGAGCGAAGTCACAACGGCCGAGTTTAACGAAGAAGGCAAGTATCTGCGCAAAGTAAGAAGCTTTGTGCTGCGTGAGGGTCGCCTCACCAAGGGCCAGGCCCAGGCCATAGAAGCGCATTGGGGCAGCATGGGGCTGGATTATTCCCCCGAGCCGCTGGATTTGAACGCCGTTTTTGCCCGTGAGGCAGACACAGTGCTGGAGATAGGTTTTGGTATGGGTGCCTCACTGGTGACCATGGCCAAGGAAGCCCCCGAGCTTAACTTTATCGGTATCGAAGTGCACAAGCCTGGTGTGGGCGCCTGTCTTGCCGATGCCGGCGAAGCCGGAGTCACCAACCTGAGAGTATTCCATCACGATGCCATGGAAGTGCTGGAGCATGCCATTGCCGATAATTCTCTGGCGCGGCTGCAGCTGTTTTTTCCCGACCCATGGCATAAGAAACGCCACCACAAGCGCCGCATAGTGCAGCCGGCCTTTGCCGAGTTGGTGCGTCGTAAACTGAAAATTGGCGGTGTGTTCCACATGGCTACCGATTGGGAAAACTACAGCGAGCATATGCTGGAAGTGATGAATGCAGCCCCCGGCTATCGCAACCTTTCCAGCGATGGCACTGTAGTGCCACGCCCGGATTACCGTCCGTTGACCAAGTTCGAGGCCCGCGGTCAGCGCCTGGGTCACGGTGTTTGGGATCTGATGTTCGAACGTACAGAGTAATTACACCTGAGGGAGAAGCAGTATGGCTATTCGCAGTCGTCGTTTGCGCAAGAAGTTGCGTGTTGATGAATTCCAGGAGTTGGGATTTGACGTTAGTTGGCGTTTTGCCGACTCTGTGTCGGAGGAACAGATAGATCCCCTGGTCGACCGTTTTATTGATGAAGTCATAGAACCTAGAGGCTTGGGCTTCCACGGTGGCGGCCACAGAGAATGGGAAGGCATTATTGCCACCCAAAGAATTGGCAAGTGCACCGAAGATGACAGAAGCGCAGTCAAGGCATTCTGGGAAGCTCAGCCAATCAGCGAGTTGGAAGTTACTGAGCTGTACGACATTTGGTGGAGTTAATCCCGGACGAGGCCTTGCTTGAGCAGGTGCTCGACAGGGTTCGCCCTCTGATTGGCCAGGGTAAGGTGGCGGATTATATTCCGGCCCTTGCCCGGGTCAATGCCAACAAGCTGGGGATTGCCGTCACTATGGCCGACGGCACCACAGTGGGGGCAGGGGATTATTTAGAGCCTTTTTCCATTCAAAGTATTTCCAAAGTGTTCAGCCTGACACTGGCGCTGACACTCTATGAAGAAAGCGAAATCTGGAGCCGGGTAGGCAAAGAGCCGTCGGGTCACTCATTTAATTCTCTGGTGCAGGTGGAGTTGGAGCGCGGCATTCCCCGTAATCCCTTTATCAATGCCGGTGCGCTGGTCATAGCCGACTTGCTGCAGAGCCGCCTCGGAGCGCCCAAGCACAGAATGCTGGAAGTGGTTCGCCGTTTGGCGGGTAATCCGCATATCTGCTACGACAAGGTGGTGGCCGATTCCGAGTATCAGCATAGTGCCCGCAATGCCGCGATTGCCTATCTGATGAAGTCCTTCGGTAACTTCAACAATGATGTGGATACTGTGCTGCGAAGCTATTTCCATTACTGCGCCTTGAAAATGAGCTGCGCCGATCTTTCCCGGGCCATGATGTATCTGGTCCAAGGCGGTAAGGCAATGGATGGCAAAGAGCTGATATCACCGCTGCAGAGCCGCAGACTCAATGCGCTTTTGGCTACATCCGGGCTTTATGATGGCGCCGGTGAGTTTGCCTACCGGGTCGGCATGCCGGGCAAGAGTGGTGTCGGTGGTGGTATAATCGCCGTGATCCCCGGTGACATGTCCATCTGTGTCTGGTCGCCGGAGCTTGACCGCAGCGGCAACTCACTCGCCGGAACGGCAGCGCTGGAGCAACTCAGGCTGGCCGTTGGCCGCTCAATCTTCTGATCCCAAAGGCAGCATTCCGCTGCCTTTGTTTTTTACGCCATACCATAGCTTTCAGCCTAAAGTTGCATATTAAGCGCTTGCCGGGTTTCCGGCGACGGATGTTTCTCATTGCCTGCCGCAGGCTTATGCACAGGCGATCCTGTGACTCGGCGTTAATACGTCCTTGTAGCCTCGACGAAAACATCTGACCTACATGGACGTAGGAAATGCCGAATTTGTCGGGAACAGAATTCGGCCTTGTTTTCGACGGTCACAGTTCCGCCTGTGCCAGGGAAATAGGCGTATGTTAGTGGGTATATAAGCAATTTCAAGCAACGCTATGATTGCAGAATTGCACCAAATTCCCCTCGGTGTCGCCGAAAGCCGTTGGCGCAAATAACGTGGCTGAGGCATGGATGCCGAAGCAGCGTCAGTCGAATCAGGGATGAGCGTCTGAAGCGGTAGTTATTTGCGCCATTAGGCCGAGGGGCTTTCGACACCGTGTGGGGCGGCAAGGGAGATCCAAGAGGGGATTGCTGTTGATCCCTTCTTGGTCGGGTGTGGGGCGAAGCTCCACGACTTTAGGCCGCTGGCACAGCGGCTATCATGGCTGCCAGCTAAAAGTTACTAATTAGTATTGGCAGGGCCTCCGGCGACGGATGTTTCTCATTGCCTGCCGCAGGCTTATGCACAGGCGATCCTGTGACACGCTGTTAACCCATCCTTGGGCGCTCGACGAAAACGTCCCTGTTTTCGACGGTCACAGTTCCGCCTGTGCCTGGAATTAGGCGTATATCTGCAGCTCAAAACAACTCTGTGTGGGAAGAGTTGCACCAATTCCCCCTTCGGAGCCGCCGCTGGCGTTGTTGCAAATTGGCGTAGCCGAGACAGGGATGTCGAGGCTCGAAGGTCGAGCAAGGATGCGAGTCCTGAGTGTAGCCAATTTGTTTCATAAGCCAGCGGGGATTTCGGCTACGTCGGGGTGTCCTTGGGGATGCAAGGGGCTTTGGACAAGCAAAGCCTCTTGCTCGGTGTGGTGTGGAACACCACGACTTTAGGCCGCTGGCACAGCGGCTATTATGGCTTTTAATCCCGAATGCAGTGAAGAAAAGGAACAGTCTAGGCCATCCAGAGCTTTCCCTGTTAAACCTTTCTTTGGTTTCTTGTGTCTTATTCATCATAACGGCTACAAGTTGGTAAAATTTGCCACTCCTAGATGGTGGATTTTCATATTTTGCTGCCATACTTGATATTTATTCTTTTAGTATCAGTTAATTATAACTTTGGCACAAAGTCTGCTTTATTCTGAGCCATAAGCGGTAACCAAGTTTACTCGGCAGATTAAAACGAGAGGGAAGACAGAATGAAACAAGCGATTGGTGGAATATCTTTGGTGTGTGCACTGTTTGCGGCGGCGCCTGCTATGGCGATCAACTTTGAGCCAAGAGATGAGCAATGCGAGATGTCACTCAACTACGACATCTCACTGGAACCCAAGAAGCTGAGTGTCAGTAATCAAGGGAAAGAACACTATCGAATTGAGCCGGGCCGCCTCTACGTGGAAGGTGAAGAAGTGGCCTTGAATGCCGAGCAGAGCAAGCTTGTCAACGAGTACTCGGATGCCATGGCTCAGCAGTTACCCGAAGTCATCTCTTTGGTGGAAGATGCCGTCATCATGGCGAGCGAGGCCGTGAGCATGGCCCTGACACCACTCTTGGGTGATGCCGCCGGTGCCAAGTTGGATGAAACCATGGACAGTCTGCAACAGAGAGTCTATGAAGTGGCTCATCGCAATGGTGACCAGTACTTCCTGGGGGCCACCGAAGAGTCGCTGGAAAACGCCTTTGGTGATGAGTTTTCCAAAGAAATAGAGCAACTGGTGCAGCAGTCGCTAGGCAGTTTGATGATGGCCATGGGCAGCGCCATGATGTCAGGTGAGGGCGAAACCTTTGATGAGAAGATCAATGCCTTCAGCCAGAAGATGGAAAAGATGGGCAAGGATATTGAAGTGCAAATGGAGTCCCGCGCCCAAGAGATGGAGCAGAGAGCCGACGCGCTTTGCGACAACTTCCAACGTTTGGTGGTGCTGGAAGACAAGTTACGCAAGCAGATCCCTGAGCTGGGCGAATTCCAGGTACTGTCCGGCAAGGTTGAACTGCAGCAATAAGATTTAAGCTGGTGATTCCCCCTGTATCTTCCCCTCCCTTGATACAGGGTTTTTTTATTGATTATCTGTTGATTATGCCATCACTGCGGCGGTTTTTTTGGCTCAAGGCTATCCTTGGGTTAGAGTCAATAAGAAAGAATTGGTATACTTCGCAAAAATAATAAAACTGACACCCAAGTCAGGACTCAGTGACTCTACCCAGTGCGCTTTCCAAAACCCGGCAGCCCACACCCCATTTTGGGGTCTTGACGGTGAGGCCCGTCGCTTTTCCAGGAAAGCTTTTACCAGTGTTGTAAACGGCTTAAGGCGACTTTCATGTTAGAACTGTTAGAACCTATCGCTATTTTCACTCATGTCGCCCGTGCCGGCAGCTTCAGTGCCGCGGCGCGCAGGCTTGGAATATCCAAATCCAAGGTCAGTACCCAGGTTGCCGATCTTGAACATAAACTCGGGATCCAGTTGATCCAGCGAACAACCCGTAGCTTAAGCCTCACCGAAGCCGGTAATCTGCTGTATGTGCAGGGGGAAGAACTGCTCCGGGATGCGGATCAGGCGGTGGCCAGTGTGCACAACCTCAATGATGCCACCCGAGGCGTGCTCAAGGTAGGGATCTCCCAGTCGTTCGGCACCATGCACATTATTCCGGCACTGCCCGAGTTTATGACTCGTCACCCGGATCTCGAGCTGCAGGTGAGCCTGTTGGACCATAAGGTTGATGTGGTCAGTGAAGGCCTGGATCTGCTGCTGACCATGTCAGAGCAACTGCCTCTGGGTATGGTGGCCCGCCCGCTGATGAAGTGTCAGTTCCTGTTGGTGGCATCCCCCGGGTATGTTGCGGCCCACGGTATGCCGGCCCGGCCGGAGCAGCTGGTGGAGCACAACTGTTTGGTTTACCACGGTGAATGGCATGAGCACAGCGTCTGGCAATTCAAGAAGGGCGATGACTACTGTGAGATAGGGGTTTCGGGTAATTTCAGAGTCGACAATGCGCCGGCGCTCAAGTCTGCCGCTGTCAGTGGGCTTGGGGTGGTTTATCTCGCCAGTTATCTGCTGGAAGATGAAATAGAAAAAGGCACTCTGGTTCCTCTACTTCCCGATTGGCAACTGACCCACCATCTGCCGCTGCAGGCGGTTTATCCAAGACGTAAACACTTGGCTCCCAAGGTGAGTGCCTTTATCGAGTTCATTAAGGATCACATAGGTACACCACCCTATTGGGACAAAAAATACGCAGATCTGTTTGCCCTGCGCCAGGAAAAATAAAGAAATATCGTTCTTATAATAGAACAATGAAAAACACTCAAGTTCCGCTTGGGTGTTTTTTGTTTTTATATCATATAGATATTGAGATTTTGTTGGTTTTTTTATCGCTTTATTGTTTAGTGAATCCTAAAGGTTTTTAATAATCTTGTTGCAGTCTGTTCTGAAATCAATACAATGGTTGCAGTTGATTCGGGTGGAACCAACATACGGGTGTGCCGTGGGACTGACCCCTCCTGCTGTAGACTGCTTGGTTCAACACAGAGTGTTAAGCCCTTATCAATGCCGACCCAGGTTTTCGAACTAAAACAATGTCGGCCTTAAAACCATCATCCTGATTTTGGTTTACCCCGGCCCAGGTGGCCGGGGTATTTTTATGCCTGTTTTCAGGAGGGAATCAAGCGCATAAAAAAGCCGCTCACGGGAGCGGCAGTTGATTCAATTTCAAGCCTGGCTTTGCGCGGCCACCCAGTCTTTTACTTCCTGCTCAAGTACATCCAGCGGCAAGGGGCCGTTTTGCAATACCAGGGTGTGGAAGGCGCGAATGTCGAAACGCTCACCCAGCGCCTCCTTGGCGTAGGCTCTAAGCGCAAGTATCTTGTTCATCCCCACCTTGTAAGCGGTTGCCTGCGAGGGCATAACTATGTGCCGCTCAACCATTTTTACTGCGTCAGATTCGGCATTGGGAGTGTTGTCCATGTAATAGGCTATGGCTTGCTCTCGAGTCCATTTCTTGGCATGGATCCCGGTATCTACCACCAAACGGCAGGAGCGCCATAGCTCCATCGCCAATCTGCCAAAATCTGAGTAAGGATCGCTGTAAAGCCCCATCTCCTTGGGGAAGTACTCACTGTAAAGGCCCCAGCCCTCGATATAAGCCGTGTAAGAGCCGAAGCGACGGAAGCTGGGAAGTCCTTCCAGTTCCTGGGCTATGGCTATCTGCATGTGATGCCCGGGGATCCCTTCATGGTAGGCCAGTGCCTCCATTTGGTATTTGGGCATAGCCATTATGTCATAGAGGTTGGCATAGTAAGTTCCCGGACGACTGCCATCGGCCGAGGGCTGGTTGTAGAAAGCCTTGCCGGCAGACTTCTCCCTGAAGGCTTCCACCTGTTTGACTATCAAAGGCGCTTTGGGCTTTATCTTGAACACTTCATCCAGGCGCGAGTTCATGTTATCGATAAGGGCGGTGGCCTCTCTCAGGTAGTCCCGGCGGCCGGCGTCATTGTCCGGGAAGTAGAAGCCCTCATTCTGGCGCATAAACTCGAAGAAGGCTTTGAGATCGCCCTTGAAGCCAACTTTGTCCATGATGGCGCGCATTTCGCCGTGGATCCTGGCGACCTCGTCCAGTCCTAATTGATGAATGGTATCGGCGCTCATCTCTGTGGTGGTGGTATTGGCCAGGGCATTGTTATAGAAGGCGCTGCCGCTCGGGAATTTCCAGACACCATCTCTGCTGTCGGCCCGTTTTTCCAGGGTTTCGAGATAGGCAATCAGCTTTTGGTAAGCTGGCCTCAATTGTTCTTTGAGGGCGATGGCGGCTTGATCCAGCAGTTTATCTTGGGTGTCTTCATCCAGCTTGAGTTTTGCCAACTTGCCCTTGAAGTCATCCCAGATGGCGCTGTCCGGCTCACCATCAAACGGCGCGCCATGAATAATATTGCGACTGTCTGAAAGTACGTGGGGGAATACGAATTTGGGGGCGATTATGCCTTCCTCGGCGCGAACCTCGAGGGCGGTGATCAGCTGCTCGAACAGCTCAGGAACCCCGGCTATACGGCTGATATAGGCGCGGGCATCGGCTTCGTCGGCTATCGAGTGTTGGTTTATCAACAGTGAGGGCACCAGCGAGTGAATGCCGTACATCTGGTTGACCGGGTAGTTGTAGTGGCGGAACTTATCATCGCGGATCTGGCGTTGCAGCTTGGCGGTCAACAGCTCCAGGCTCAACTTGCTCTGTGGGTCCAACTTTGTCGGATCCAGTTGTGACAGGCGCTCAAGCTGCTGCTTGGCGCGAGCAAGCGCGGCATCATCGGCTGCATCTCCCAGTGAGTCCCATTTGCCGTAATCTGTTTTGATACCAAGAAAGGTCTGCCGCACCGGGCTGGCGGCAACATCTTCGTTGAAGATGGCTTCAAACAGGGCGTTGGCTTTGGCGGATTCGGCCTTGATGACCTCAGGAGCCAGGTTTGATGCTTGGTTACTCTGCCCGGAGACGGAGGCTGGGGCGAGAAGGGGATAACTGCTGCTTAAAACGGCGCCAAGGGCCAGCGTCAACAGACTTTTTCTTATGGTTATAGGCATGGACAACTTCCTTTTTGCTTGGCAATGGCAGGCCTGATGACGATGGCCCGAGTCAGGAAAGACGCACAGAAACCGCGACTGCTATGGCTCATTTGCGTCTAAAGAAGTTAATCCTAATGAAATACGGTAATTAAGTATTGGCGTAAATGTTAGAAAATATTTCCTCTTGCTGCTTTCGCTTTGGCAGTAGCAAGAGGAGGCTAATAAGAGATGGAGTTAACAAAACTGCGACAGCAGATCGTTGACGAACATATGCCCCTTGTTGGTGAGCTTCCAGTAACCGGGAGTGATCTCCACCAGCCCGCGCTCGGCGGCCTGCTGCATGCCTTTATCCAGGGTGTTGGCCGCAACGCCGGTGCGCGCTTCAAATTCGCTCCAGGGGATAGGGCTCATCAGTCGCAGCCTGTTCATCAGGTACTCCAGCGCCCTGTCTTCTGGCAGTACATAGCTCTCCTCAAACAGATAATCCTCTGTGGCCAAGTATCCCTTTGGATGTTTTATCTTTACCGTGCGTACTATGCGGTCCTGCTCCGGTAGCGTCAGCTTACCGTGGGCGCCGCACCCAATCCCCAGATAATCACCGAACTCCCAATAGTTGAGGTTATGGCGGCACTGAAAACCGGGTTTGGCGTAGGCGGATATTTCATACTGCTGGTAGCCAAGGGCCGCAAGTCTTTGCTGGCCCTGTTCATAGATGTGCCAAAGCGCTTCATCGTCCGGCAGCTGCGGCGGGCGTGAATGAAACAGGGTATTGGGCTCTATGGTGAGCTGATACCAGGACAGGTGCGGAGGATTGAGCGCCGCCGCCGTGTCGATATCGGCCATGGCTTCTTCAAAGCTCTGGTTCGGCAGACCGTGCATCAGATCCAGGTTAAAGCTCTGGTATCCGGCTGCAGCAACGCCTTTGGCGGCGTTGACGGCTTCATCCTTGCCGTGAATTCGCCCCAGCAGGTTGAGCTTGTCTTTGGCAAAGCTCTGCACACCGATGGAGAGGCGAGTGACACCTGCGGCGCGGTAAGCGCTGAAGTCATCATGTTCCAGAGTGCCTGGGTTGGCCTCCATGGTGATCTCTATGTCATCGGCAAAGGCAATGCGCCGGTTCACGCCTTGCAGCAGTCTGCCTATCTGGGCAGCATCGAACAGAGAGGGGGTGCCGCCACCGATAAAGATGCTGTGCAGTTGCCGGCCTTGAACATAGTGCAGGTCGGCGTCGAGATCGCCAAGCAGGGCATCGACATATTCCTGCTGCGGCAGCTCACCCTGTTTTCCGTGAGAGTTGAAATCACAGTAAGGGCATTTCTGCACACACCAGGGAATATGAATATAGAGACTCAGCGGTGGCAGCGTCAGCATCAGCCGAGGATCCCCTGTTGTTTGAAGGCTTCAAGCAGCAATTTCAGCGCCTTGCCTCTGTGGCTGAGATGGTTCTTTTCATCACTGCTGAGCTCGGCGGCAGTTTGCTGGTAACCACAGGGAATGAATACGGGATCATAACCATGGCCGTTGTCGCCCTTGGGTTCAAAACCTATTTCCCCTTCCCAGGCGGCCTGGCAGATGATGGGAGTCGGATCCTTGGCATGACGCATATACACAAGTACACACTGGAAACGGGCTGTACGGGGGGCAGGCGTTGCCTCTATGGCGCCAAGCAGCTTGTTGTAGTTGCCTTCGGCCGTGGCGTTGGCGCCACTGTAACGGGCGGAGTAGATGCCGGGAGCGCCGTCCAGAGCATCAACTTCGAGGCCTGAGTCATCGGCAATAGCGGGCAGGCCGGTGATTTCGGCGGCATGGCGCGCCTTGATAATGGCATTTTCAACAAAAGTGGTGCCGGTTTCCGCCACTTCAGGCACATCGAATTGGTTTTGTGGCAACACCTCAATATTGAAGGCGTTGAACATCTCGGCGAATTCTTTGAGTTTTCCCTTGTTGCCACTGGCAAGCACTATCTGTTTCATCTTGGATTTTCCTTATTTCACAATGCCGGCAATAGTACCATTTTGCAAAAGAGTTTACTCACTCAGCGACAATGAAAAGGTGCGAAAACAAGTAGAGCCGTGGAAGGTTTGAGCCCTAATGGCTGTTGTCGTTTCTCTAAGTCGGCGGTCAATAGCCACTCGGGGCGGCCATAAAAAAACGCCGCTCATTCGGCGGCGCTCTATTGACGGAATGTACAGCTCAATCGACGTAGAATTTCTGTTTAAAGGCCAGAGTGGTGTTGAGCTCGTTGCCGTGTTTGATCAGGATTTGAAAGTTGATCTCCTGATCGTCGCGATAGGGCACCTCGGCAATATAGTAGATGGCATCACCCTCGCGAATTTCGCGGAATTTCAACTGCATTCTGGCATCGATAAGATTGTTGGCCAGGCCGGATATCTCGACCGGTACTGCCGGATTGCCCTCTTCACTGGTATCCAATACGGCGATATTGATGATACCCGTGTAACGGCTGCGTTCTATGCCGTAGCTCTTGGCGATGGATGGCGTCAAAAAGGTGCTGCCCAGCGCCATATAGTGAATATCGAACTGGCCGACGGTCTGCTTCTGTTCGGCTTGGGCGACACCGGCCAGAGAGCCGAGACACAAAAGCAGGGTCAAAAATTTGCGCAACATAATGCTTTACCTGAGGTTAAGTGTGTTGAATTGATTATAGTCCCTTGTCTGCTGCCATGGCATCAGAGCAAGGCCTCGATTTCAGCGGGCAGTATCTTGGGCGCTTCAATACGCACCTGCTTGTGGCGGCCCAGTTCTCCCTTGACTATGGCTATCTGTCCCTTGGGCACCTTGAAGGCCTTGGACAGATACTTGGTCAGGTGGGCGTTGGCCTTGCCGTCCACAGGTGGCGCGGTAATGGCCACCTTGAACTCTTCACCATGCAGGCCAACCAGTTGATCCCGGCTGGCCTTGGGCTGGATATAGAGATTGAGCAGTAGATCCTGCTGCTCCCAACTAACGGCTTTCATCAAGCGATGGCCCAGAAAGGAATCGTCTTGGCCAGCAGTATGTTGACGAAATTCATCAACACCATCAGCACCAGCAGCGACAAGTCCAGCCCGCCCATGGGCGGCAGGAAGCGGCGAATGGGCGCCAGCAGCGGCTCGGTCAACTGCATCATCACATATTCAATCGGGTTGCGCCCCTGGCTGACCCAACTGAGGATAGCGCGAATGATCAGGATCCAGAACAGCAATACCCCGGCCTTTTTGAACAAGGACACCAGGGCAAACATCAAGGTTGCAACCAGGTTGAACGCCTGGCCCGCCATCAGGGTCAGCAAGAGTATTTTGACTACCACTACCAGTAGCGCCAGCACCACAGAGGCCGTATCCAGACTGCCTATGGAGGGCAGTATCCGCCGCATGGGCGCCACAATAGGATGGGTGGCTTTGACGATAAACTGGCTGAAGGGGTTATAAAAATCTGCCCGCACCAGCTGCAGCCAGATCCTCAGTATGACTACCATAAAATAGAGGTCGAATACGACTGTAATCAGGTAAATCAATGCTTCATTCATGAAAAGTTTCGCCCTTGGGTCGTTTAGAATTCTTTGGCCATGGCTTCAGCCCTGGCAATACAGTTATTCATTGCTTGCTTGATCAGTCCCTTGAGATCACTTCGCTGGAAGGTTTCCACCGCCTCATGGGTGGTACCGCCCTTGGAGGTGACATTCTGTCGCAGTTGGCCGGCGCTCAGCTGAGGATTTTGAATCACCATCTGTGAGGCACCCAGAGCCGCCTGCTGCACCAATAACCTGGCCTTGGATTCATCCAGCCCCAGC
This sequence comes from Shewanella sp. K8, assembly GCF_028823715.1. Classification (NCBI taxonomy): domain Bacteria; kingdom Pseudomonadati; phylum Pseudomonadota; class Gammaproteobacteria; order Alteromonadales; family Shewanellaceae; genus Shewanella; species Shewanella sp. K8. Next base: position 148,369 of record NZ_JAPEHY010000006.1, on the reverse strand, counting down.
TCTTTGGCCGCATCCATCATGCCTTCCATAAACAGGAAAAAATAGGCTGGAGAGCTGCCCGCCAAGGCGATCACCAAATTGAGATCCGCTTCTTTGTCTACCCACAGGGTCTCGCCGCCACTGGCCATAATCTGCTGACAAAGATCTTTATCTGCCTGCTCAACCCCACTTGCGGCATAAAGGCCTGTCATGCCATAGCCAAGTTGGGTTGGGGTGTTGGGCATGGTGCGGATAAGCTTAATCTGCTGGCCGAAGTAGTCATTGTATTTGGCGGCCGGGATCCCTGCCGCTATGGTAATAAACAGCTTGTCGGCCAGCGGCAGTGTTGCCAGTTGCTCACACACCTGCTGCATCAGTTGCGGTTTGACCGACAGCACTATGATATCGGCCCAGTCACAGGCGGCTTGGTTGTCTGTGGTGGTGAGGATGCCGAAATCGCGCTTGAGTGCATCGAGTTTACCTGTGCTTGGGTTACTGGCCTGGATCAATTCAGCCGGATAACCGCTGCCCACCAGCCCGCTGATGATACTGCGGCTCATATTGCCGGCGCCGATAAAACAGATTTTCTTTTGAGCCATGCTGTCCCCTGTCACTTGTGATTGGAGTGTATCCCGCATCGGGTTTGACCGTGCGGGAGATATTAGTATTTGGGCCAATACTATCAAAAACAAGGTCTCAGCGGCCAATCTCAGATCTTATTGACTGGTTTATCAGCCGTAGTTCCGCTCGCCGAAAATAGCGCTACCGACTCTGACCATGGTAGAGCCCTTGGCGATGGCGAGCTCAAGATCCTGACTCATACCCATGGACAGGGTATCCACCTGTGGAAACTTGAGCTTCAGTTCGGCAAACAGTTGCTGCATGTGCGACAGCTCCGCCTCAAGCCTTGGGCCTTCACCGGCACTGGGAATTGTCATCAGTCCCCTGAGTCTGAGGTTGGGCAATGAGTCCACCAGGCTTGCCAGCTCAAACATTTCGCTCTGTGTTGCTATTCCTGCTTTGGAACTTTCACCCGAAACATTGATTTGGATGCAGATTTCCAGTGGTGGCATGCCTTCTGGGCGCTGCTCCGACAGGCGGCGGGCAATTTTTTCCCGCTCCAGGGTGTGCATCCAATGGAAGTGCTCGGCGACAATTCTTGATTTATTGGATTGCAGCGGGCCGATAAAGTGCCATTCTATATCGGGACAGCGCTGCGCCAGTTCCATGGCTTTCTGTTGCCCCTCCTGGACATAGTTTTCGCCAAAGCAACGTTGCCCGGCGGCATAAGCTTGTTCAATGTCGGCGACCGGCTTGGTCTTGCTGACAGCCAGCAGCTTGATCTCGCTTGCATTTCGGGACGAAATTTGCGCCGCTTGAGCTATCCTGCGCTGGGCTAGCGCCAGTCTGTCTGCTATTGTTGTCATGATGTAAACTTTTTGGTTGAACGGATATCCCAAACTATGGAAATCACTGAATTATTGGCCTTTAGTGTAAAGCATAACGCTTCGGATCTGCACCTGTCGGCCGGTGTGCCTCCCATGATACGCGTCGACGGCGAGGTCAGAAAGATTAATGTCCCTGCGCTTGATCACCAAGGGGTTCACAGACTTGTCTACGACATAATGAATGACAAGCAGCGTAAGGATTATGAAGAGTTTCTGGAAATCGACTTTTCCTTTGAAGTCCCCAATCTGGCGCGTTTTCGTGTCAATGCCTTCAATCAGTCCCGCGGCGCCGCCGCGGTTTTTCGTACTATTCCCAGCGACATTTTGACTTTGGAACAACTGGGCGCACCGGAAATCTTCAAGAAAATTGCTTCATATCCTCGTGGCCTGGTGTTGGTAACCGGCCCCACAGGTTCGGGTAAGAGTACCACCCTGGCGGCGATGATAGATTACGTCAATGAGAACCGCCACGATCATATTCTCACCATTGAAGACCCTATCGAATTCGTGCACCAAAACAAGCAATGTCTTATCAACCAGCGGGAAGTGCATCGCCATACCCACAGCTTTAACGCCGCCCTCAGAAGCGCCCTGCGTGAAGACCCCGATGTCATCCTGGTCGGTGAGATGCGGGATTTGGAAACCATACGCCTGGCGATGACCGCGGCAGAAACCGGCCATTTGGTGTTCGGTACCTTGCACACCACCTCGGCGGCCAAGACCATTGACCGTGTGGTTGACGTATTCCCCGCAGGCGAGAAGGACATGGTGCGTACCATGTTGTCTGAGTCGTTGCAGGCGGTTATCTCCCAGACCCTGATCAAGAAAGTTGGCGGCGGCCGGGTGGCGGCCCATGAGATCATGATGGGAACCCCGGCTATCCGAAACCTTATCCGTGAGGACAAGGTGGCACAGATGTATTCTGCTATCCAAACCGGTATGGCCCATGGCATGCAAACCTTGGAGCAGAGCCTGCAGAACCTGGTGAATCGCGGCTTGATCAGTCGGGAAGATGCCATGGCCAAGAGCTCCAACAAACAAGCGAATTTCTAAGGAGTTCCCATGGAAGTCAGACCTTTTCTCAAGGCTATGGTGGATCGCAAGGCCTCGGATCTCTTTATTACCGCGGCTTTTCCTCCAAGTGCCAAGGTGGACGGTGAACTCAGGCCGCTGGCGGAAAACGCCTTTACCCCGGCGCAGTCGCTGGAGTTTGTTGAGTCTTTGATGACGCCGGAGCAGAAAAAGGAGTTTCACGAGACCCGCGAATGTAACTTTGCTGTGGGCGCCAAAGAGTTGGGGCGTTTCCGGGTCAGTGCCTTCTGGCAACGGGAGTCGGCGGGCTGCGTGATGCGGCGCATCGAAACCAAGATCCCTACTGTGGAGCAGCTGTACCTGCCGCCCATTCTCAAAGATTTGGTAATGAGCAAGCGCGGATTGGTGATCATGGTAGGGGGAACCGGTACGGGTAAGTCCACCTCGCTGGCGGCACTTATCGGTTACCGTAATGCTAATGCCAGGGGACACATACTCACCATCGAAGATCCGGTGGAATTTGTTCACCAACACGGCAAGAGCATTATCACCCAGCGGGAAGTGGGTATAGATACCGAGTCGTTTGATGCGGCACTCAAGAGCTCATTGCGCCAGGCGCCGGACGTTATCCTTATCGGTGAGATCCGTACCCAGGAAACCATGGAGTTTGCCCTGTCGTTCGCCGAAACCGGCCACTTGTGTATGGCAACCCTGCACGCCAACAACGCCAACCAGGCGCTGGATCGCATCATGCACCTGGTGCCAGAGAGTAAGCACCAACAACTGCTATTTGACCTGTCGCTTAACTTGCGCGGTATTGTGGCCCAGCAGTTGGTGCCCAAGGTGGACGGCAGCGGCCGGCGCGCCGCCATCGAAGTGCTGATCAACACCCCCAGGGTGGCCAGTCTTATTCAAAAGAACGAGCTGCACGTGCTCAAGGACACCATGGCCAAGTCCAACGAGCAGGGGATGCAAACCTTCGACCAGGCGCTGTTCAAGCTCTACTGTGAAGGAGAGATCAGCTACGCCGATGCACTGCATCATGCCGACTCACCTAACGACCTGCGACTCATGATTAAACTCCACAGCAATGACACCGGCAATTCAGGTTTCATGGAGGGAGTTACCCTGGATATGGATTAGTGGGAAAGCACTGCAAAAGGCGTCGGAATGACGCCTTTTTTGTTTGTATTGAGTGGATTGTTCGAAAAAGAGCTATCTTTTTGTTATTGTGTTGCGCCTGTTTTGTGAAAAGGATGGAAGGGGAATGCAATTGCAGCAAACCACTTTATTTTCAGCTTTGGGTCTGGCTCTGGCCGGTTGTTTCACTCTGCCGGCCGCGGCCGTGCCGGTTTCCGACGAGCTGGATATCGGCGGGGCGGTACGAGTCAACTATGGCTGGAAAGACTATGATGACGATGCCAAGTTGGAGTTCGAGCTGTTTCGCGCCGATGTCAAATACGATAACGGAGAACTGTTCGCGTCGGCTCAGTACCGCTGGTATCAGGATCAGGATGTGATCCAGCATGCCTTCTTTGGCTATCGCTTTTCAGAAAACTCGGACATTCGCCTCGGGGTCACCCAGGTGCCTTTCGGTTTGCTGCCCTATGCGGCTCATTCCTTCTGGTTCGGCGCGACTTATTATCTCGGCTTTGAAGACGACTATGATGCCGGTATTCACTGGCAGTACAACAAGGACGGCTGGCGCTACGATCTCGCCTGGTTTGCCAATGATGAATATGGCGACGGTAGCCGCTTCAAGCGCTATTCCTTCGATGTCGCCACCACAGAAAACGCCCCCTATGAAGAGGCCGGGCAGTTTAACGCCAGAGTCGAGCGCAGCCTGAAGTCCGGTGAGTTTGCCCATAAACTGGGCGCTTCTGTGCAATATAGCCGTTTGGACTACAAGCCAATGGCCGGCGCCGTTGCCGGTGAAGACACAGATGGCTTGGCGGTAGCAGCCCATTGGCAAATGGATTGGCACGCCTGGCAGACTCAGGTGCAGTATCTGCATTATGACTATGACATGCCCGGCGAGCGTTTGGCGCTGTCGGCCTTTGCCTACCCGTTTGAGATAGCGGCCGAGGCCGATGTGCTCACATTTAACCTGTCGCGCACCATAGATGTTGATTGGGGCCCTATCACTCAGCTCAACTGTTATAACGACTACAGCCAGGTATTTGCCTCGGGTACCGGGTTGGATGATTCGGTGCAGAATGTCACAGGTTGCGCCATCAGCGCCGGTAAGTTCTACTCCTACGTGGACTGGATCGCCGGTAAAAACATGTGGTTTGTCAACGGCCCCGGCATAGGTATTGCCGAAGGGGACAGCAGCTGGCATTCAAGGCTGAATATCAATGTTGGCTTCTACTTTTAACGACTGAAGCTGGTAAGAATAAAAACAAATGGAGGTGTTATGGTGAAGGTGTTCAAGCCCCTGGCAAGATTGAATTTAACCGGGCCTGCATTGAAGAGGCTGGCTTTTACAGCATTGGCTTTGGCGCCCACGGCGGTTTTTGCCGGTCAGTGCCCCGATTACCTCAATATCAAGTTGAGAAAGCTCCATTCCCAGGAGTCTGTCGACCTGTGTGAACTCACCCAAGGTAAACCTGTGCTTCTGGTCAATACCGCCAGCAATTGTGGTTTTACGCCTCAATTCAAGGCGCTTGAAGCCCTGCATAAGGACTACCGCGAGCGCGGGCTGGTGGTGATAGGTTTCCCATCCGATGACTTCTTCCAGGAAGAAAACGAAGAGAAAGATACCGCCAAGGTGTGCTACATCAACTATGGCGTGACTTTTACCATGGTGGCTACCTCTGCGGTTCGTGGCAGTGATGTGAACCCGGTATTTGCCTATCTGGGGCAGCAGGCCGGCGCGCCCAAGTGGAACTTCTACAAGTACCTGGTCAGTGGCGACGGTCAACAGGTGCAGAGCTTTAACTCCAGAGTCAAACCCGATAGTGATGAATTGATCAAAGCGATTGAATCTGTGCTTTAATATCTGACTTATTCGTTTTCTATCTGAGGTGATTTTGGCTAAGTTTATCGGTCTTGATAAAGACAAGGGCCACGCCGGGCGTGGTAAAACCGGGATATTGCTGTTGAATCTGGGGACGCCGGACGCACCGACACCCGCGGCGGTGAGGCGTTATCTGGCCGAATTTCTCTCCGATCCCAGGGTGGTGGAGATCCCCAAGGCGCTGTGGAAGCTTATTCTCCATGGCATTATTCTCAGGGTCAGGCCGGCCAAATCGGCGGCCCTTTACCGTGAGGTGTGGACTGATAAGGGCTCGCCACTGATGGATATCAGTGAGCGCCAGACCCAGGCCTTGGCAGAAAAACTCAAGGCCGAAGGCGTTGAAGCCGAAGTTGCCTTGGCGATGCGTTACGGCAACCCGGCGGTGGGCGATGTGCTCAAACGTCTGCACAATCAAGGGGTCGATAAACTGGTTGTGCTGCCGCTCTATCCTCAATATGCCGGTCCTACCACGGGCTCTGCATTTGATGCCATAGCCAAAGAGTTGACTCAATGGCGTTACTTGCCGTCACTGCACTTTATCCATACCTACCACGATAATCCGCTGTTTATCGAGGCGCTGGCCGAGTCCATCGAAGCTGACTTTGCCCAACACGGCAAACCGCAGAAACTGGTGCTGTCGTACCATGGTATGCCGGAGCGGAATCTCAAGCTGGGCGACCCTTACTACTGCTTCTGTATCAAGACCTCAAGATTGTTGGCCGAACGTCTTGGGCTGGCAGAGGATGATGTGATCAGCAGCTTCCAGTCTCGTTTCGGCAAGGCCAAATGGCTGGGCCCTTACACGGATGAAACCATGATGGCTCTGCCAAAGCAGGGGATCACAGATGTAGCCGTTGCCTGTCCTGCATTCAGCGCCGACTGCCTGGAAACTCTGGAGGAGATTGCCGGGCAGAACCGTGAGTTTTTCGAACAGGCCGGTGGTAAGTCATTCCGCTATATAGCGGCGCTCAACGACAGACCGCGCCATATAGAGATGATGGCCGAGTTGGTTCGTCCCTATCTGTAAGCATTCTTCCTCCCCCCTAATCAGGGCTGCAGTCCGGCAGCCCTGCCAACAATATTTGACACTGCCGCTGTTTGCGGATCGCTTCGCTGCCCTTGTTGCCTGCCACGCTATGCCTTAGCTTGGCAAGTTGAATGTTAATTTATGGTTAACAACACAAGAATAAGGATAAGGCATCATGGATCGCGAGCAGATATATGCCAGCATGGCCGGAGAGGGTCGACTGGATTATGAAAAGTACCTCAATACTCCCAAATTGCTCAGCTGTCAGAAGCCCTATGAGCAGTTGTGTAATGCTGATGAGCTGCAGTTTCAAATAGTGCATCAGTCGGAGGAGTTGTGGATGAAGCTCATCTGTTACACCCTGCTGGAGATTGATGAGCGTATGGCCGCAGGGGAGACCTTCAAGGTGTTGACCCTGTTTGCCCGGGTACATAAGGCGATGGGGTTTCTTATCGAGCAACTGAGTATTCTCGACACTATGTCTATCAAGGATTATCAGGCCATTCGGCTGCAACTGGGCAACGGCAGCGGTCAGGAATCACCGGGATTCAAAACCCTGTTGCAGCTTTATAAGCCGCTGTGGCTCACCTTTGAGCGAGTCTACCTTGAGCAAAAGGGGCTGACGGTCGAGCAGATATACAACAGTGAATACAGTCACGATGAAAGCTATATGGTGGCCGAGGCCATGATAGAGTACGACCAGCTGTTTCAGCACTTCCGTTACCATCACATCAAACTCATCCACAGAAGCATAGGCATAGACAGCATGTCGCTGAAGGGGCGCAGCACTGAAATCCTTAACTCAGGTATGAAGATGCAGTTTTTCCCTAAACTTTGGCAAGTTCGCGGTCAGATGACAGATATCTGGGGCGGTGTTTACGGTGTCAAACGCGACTCGATTGCCGACTGAGGAGCCTGGAATGTCGTTGAAATCGCGTTTTCATCTGCCCGAAGGGCACTATTTTTTGTCCCACTCTGTGGGCGCCATGCCAAAGGGCTGCGAAGCTGCGGCCAGCGAGTTTCTCGGCGCCTGGAAGCATCAAGGCGGTGACGCCTGGCCTGTGTGGCTCGAGGGGGTTGAGCAGTTTTTGCAGCAACTTGCGGCTTTGACCCGAGTTCCCGCCAGTGGCTTTTGCCCGCAGCTGAATCTCTCTTCGGCTTTATCCAAGCTGGTCGGCGCCCTGCCGAATGCCAAGCCCGGTCAGCGGATCTTGGCCACCGAACTGGATTTCCCCTCCATGGGGTTTGTACTGCAACAGGCCGAGAAGAAGGGCTACCGCCTGCAGTTGCTTGAGCCGCAAGCCGGGCTGGTGTCTTTGAGTCAGTGGCAACAGGCCTTGGGAGAGGATGTGGCGCTGGCCTTTATCACTCATGCCATTTCCGAAACCGGTCAGTTACAGTCTGTGAGTGAAATTTGCGCTTTGGCCCGAAGCTTAGGAGTAATGACTGTGGTGGATATTGCCCAGTCTCTCGGAATCATACCGATAGATTTGGGGCAGTGGCAGGCTGATGCTGTCTTGGGGTCCTGCGTTAAATGGTGTTGTGCTGGCCCGGGGGCGGCCTTTTTATGGCTCAGCGATAGGTTGGCCCAGACGCTGGAGCCTGTGGATCTGGGATGGTTCTCCCATGAGGCGCCGTTTGAGTTCGATATCCATGATTTTCGCTATGCCAAGGGAGCAAAAAGGTTTTGGGGGGGCACGCCTTCCGTATTGCCTTACATGCTGGCAGCGGCGTCACTGCAGCAGCTGCGCGCTTTCGGCGATGGTCAAATTTATCAACACAATCAGCGTCTGGGGCAGGGGATCCTGGATTGTGCCCTGAGTCACGAACTCAAGGTGGTGACGCCCAATATCAGCGGCGAGCGCAGTGGCACTGTGGTAGTCGATTTCGCCGATAGGCAGGCGGCGCAGCAAGTGTTCAACAGATTGGGGATCAAGACAGACTTGCGCCCAAGATTTGGCTTTCGCTTTTCGCCGCATATCTATACCGATGGTGAGGATATGGAGGTTTTGCTGCAGGGGCTCAGACAGTTGGCCGGCAAAAGGCCCTGATAGCTTGTGGGGGCAGGATCTAGGGCCGATCCAGATGAGACTCATTCCTGAGGAAGCCGAAATAAGATTGGACCAGCTGCGGCTTGAACTCCCCGGGGGTCTTTAAGCCGCAGAGGTTTCAGTACTGGTTCTCGAAATAGCTTTCGATGATCAGCACAGCAGAGACGGCATCGATCTGGCCCTTGGTCAGCGCCTTGAAGCCACCGAGTTCAAATAATCTGGCCTTGGCATCGGCCGTGGTCAGACGTTCATCCTGGGTGGCCACCTTGACACCGAAGCGCCCGGCAATACGGTTGGCAAACTTACGGGCTCTCTGGGTCATCTCCTGCTCTGTGCCATCCATATTGAGTGGCAGTCCCACCACCACGAGATCCGGTTGCCATTCTTCGATTAAAGCCGCTATCTGCTGCCAATCGGGAATACCATCCACTGCCTTGATGGATGTCAGTGGGCTGGCACTGCCGGTCAACTGCTGACCTATGGCTATGCCTATGCTTTTGGTGCCGAAATCGAAGCCCAGTACGGTTTTTGCAGTCATTTTGCCTCTGTAATCAAGCGTGTCCCATCTGGCTGGACATTTGCCAGATATCGAATCCCAGTGATTGGGTGGCCTTGAGCCAGCGATGCTCATGGGGAGTATTGAACAGTATCTCGGGTGTGGCGGGAATGGTCAGCCAGCTGTTTTCCGCCAGTTCCTGTTCCAGCTGGTGGCGGCTCCAGCCAGCGTATCCCAGCGCCACCAGAAAATGCTCCGGCGCCTTTGAGGTGCCAAGAGAGGTGAGAATATCCCGTGAGCTGGTCAACATTATCTCGTCATTGATGGCAGTGCTGTTGGCCCAATAGGGTTGACTGCTGTGCAGTACAAAGCCCCGCTCCGGGTTCACCGGACCGCCTACCAGTACGCTGTTGTCTATTGAAGGCTTGAGAGATACCTCTTCTGCCAGCTCCATCTGCAGCAGTAACTCATCAACCTCAATGCCTATGGGACGATTGACCATGAGTCCCATGGCGCCCTTGCTGTCGTGCTCGCACACATAGATGAGCGAACGCTCGAAGAAAGTATCATCGAGCGAAGGCATGGCGATAAGAAAATGATTTTGCAAACTGTCCATCATACTGCTCCTGGTACTTGTTGCCTGTCAGCCGCCGGCCAGCTTCACCTTGTAGCCCAGCTTCTCCAGCAGGCCCTGGAGTTGCTCACGATTGTCGGTCTGGATCTCGATGTCGAACGCTTTTACTGTGCCGCCGCAACCGCATTGCTTCTTGAGTTTTTGCGCCAGATCTTTCAGCGCCTTGGCGTCCAGTCCCAGCCCCTTGATTACTGAAACACCTTTGCCTTTGCGGCCCTTGCTGTCCTTGTGGATCCGGACGATACCATCGGATGTCGGGACTGTGGCTTGTTCCTTGGGCTGGCTAATACGGCCTTTGTCGGTACTGTATACCAAACTGACATTGGGATCTGTTTTCATTGTTGATGCTGATCTATGGCTTATGGGCGCAGTCTAGCAGATTTAGCCTAAGCGCCCAATGGCTTGCTCCAAGCCGCTGAAATCAAAAAAAAGCCACCATTAAGGTGGCTGGTAAAAAACTGAAATTGTGCAGGGAACAATATCAGCCACCGGCTTGGAAGCCGGCAATCACAAGAAGATGTCAGGAAAGCAGTATTCCGCCAAGCACTGCCACCACAGATAAAAAGGCGCAGGGCAGCATCAGTATTCTTAGCTTGGGCACCAGTAGTGTCAGTGTCGTCAGGACGAAGCCGAAAGCGGCCAGATCAAAAGGTGAAATCTGTTGCTCGACCAATCTGGCACCGAGCCAACCGAGAATGAGCAGCGGCAGGATAAGCAAACGCCTGGCTTGATTGATGCTGCCTATTCCGGCCAGTTCCTGCGCCTGTTGCAGCAGAGAATTTCGAGTCAGCAAAACGCCACTGGCAATAATAAAGAATGCGAGATACCAAAGCATGAGTCATTCACCATTTAATCTACATGATAATCATTATCATTTGGTGCTATGCTGAAGTCAAGCTGAATCGGTAAACTAAATTTTGTTAAATTCGGTTGTAGAGCAGAAGATTGAAATGTAAGCTGATTTCATGGGTTTTTATGGCCGTTTCCTGGCCTGGGTAAACGAGGAAATTTCGATGAAGTATCTGATAACAGCCGCAATGGCACTGGTGCTAAGTGCTTGTAGTACACTGAATACTGGCTGGGATTATGACCCGGGTGTGAACTTCAGCCAGTACAAGAGTTATGCCTGGGTGGAAAAGCAATCCGAAGACACCAGCTATCATCTGGATGGTTTGATGGATCAGCGAGTACGTGATGCCTTGGATCGGCAGTTGGCACAAAAGGGCCTGCAGATTGCTACCAAGGAAAACGCCGATATCCTGGTTAACTATCTGACCAAGGTAGACAAGAAAATCAATGTCGACACTTTCAACACCAACTATGGTTACAACCCATATTGGGGGCCGGGTTGGGGCTGGGGCGGCAATATGCAGACCCAAACCACAGTACGCGAATATGAAGTCGGTACCTTGATTGTGGATCTGGTCGACGCCAAGTCCGGCAAGCTCATCTGGCGTGGCTCAGTGGCTGACACTATTCGCGATAGCGATACTCCGCAAAAGCGAATTGCCAAGGTTAACGAGGCGGTAGCCAGTGTAATGAGCAACTTCCCGCCCAAGGTGGAAAAATAACCTCTGATCCACACGGGCACAATGTGGGAATTCAATATTGGAATAAAGCGGCATAAAGCCGCTTTATTGTTTTTTAAGCAGTTCACGCAGTAGTTGCCGCATTCTGACATTGACTCTAGACACCTGACTGGCCGATGACTGGAGTACATCCACATTGGCCTGCCAGCCGCCTACTTCAAAATCCAGCTTTACGGCCTGTAATTCCCCCTTACTCATTGCTTCCTGAGCCAAAGGCCTTGGCAGCAGTGCCCAACCAAACCCTTGTTTGGCCAGCTCCAACAGGACGTAATAGTTGTCGGCAAACCAAACATCCGGCGAGTGCACCTGATCGAACCAGAAATTACTCGAGTATTTGCTGCCTATGACCAGTTGTCTGTGCAGTTTGAGAATATCCGTATGCATGGCACGTATCTCGGCCAAGGGGTGTTTGGGGCTGACCAGTAACTCAAAAGTCACAGTGCCTATGGTTTCAAAGTCCAGGGTTTCGGGGTAAACCGGTTCACTAAACAGCAGGCCCACAGTGGCTTTGCCTTCCTTGACCAGAGCAATCACATCTTTGCTCGAGGCGCACAGCAAACTCAGGCAAATTTGCGGAAACTCTAGCTCCAGTTGCCTGAGCAGATCGCCGAGGCGGTTGTAGGGGATCCCTTCATCAACCGCCAGAATCACTTCCATTGATGTGTCACTGCCCAAACCGGATACCTGTTGAGCCAATCTGCGGTGCTGAGCCAACACGGCTTTGGCGTAGGGCAACAGGTGATGCCCAGCCGCGGTCAATTGGGGATAACGACCGCTGCGGTCAAAGAGTTGCAGCCCGGTATCCAGCTCCAGATTCATTATCTGCTGGCTAATACCGGATTGCACTTTACCCAGTTGTCTGGCGGCGGCTGAAAAGGAGCCCGTCTCGACACTGGCGACAAAAGCTTCTAATTGTTCTGTGGTTAACATATCACTATTGGTGATGGTATCTAACTTTTATGTATCTTGATGATAGATGATAATCCGCGGCCTGTTAATCAGAATGGAAATAAGCATGACTACTCAAGAACGTATTTTTCAGGCGCTGCTATTCGAAGCCATAGCCCTTATTCTATTAATCCCGGTTGCCTCCTGGGCCACAGGCAGCGCAGTGGGCACCATGGCAGGCGTGAGTGTTTTCTTAAGTTTGTGTGCCATTGTGTGGAACTACTTGTACAACCTGGGGTTTGACCGGCTTTATGGCAATAACCGTGATGCCCGTGGTATTGGGCTCAGGTTATTGCATACCCTGGGGTTTGAAGGCGGACTCATTCTGGTGACGGTTCCCGCTATTGCTTGGGCGCTGGAAACCAGCTTGCTCAACGCTTTCTTTATCGAGGCCGGTATTCTGGTGTTCTTCTTTTGCTACAACCCCTTGTTTAACTGGTTCTATGACAGTTTGCGGCTCAAGTATGTCGGCCCATATCAGCAAGGTGTTTAATAAAAAGGCAACTATATGTAGGAGATTTCTGCTGTAGTAGCGACTCTTTACCGCAGATACTGGTTTATCTTGGCTAAAATTACAGACGATTATACAATGCGTTAGCAAGTGACCTGTGACTTGGCGCACTAAAGCCAAGTGAACCGGCGGCGGATTGTGTTCTGCCTGGAACTCATCTATACAGATGAAGGATTGATAGTTAGGGAGGCCTGAGTGAACCGTTATTTGGGCTTGGCGGGAGTTATTCCTCTGCTGTTGCTGAGCAGCGCTGTACTTGCCTGGGAAGATTCAGACGGTGATGGTGTCCCTGATGCTAAAGATGCCTGTCCCGATACCCCGGCACAGGCAGCTGTGAGCGCCAATGGTTGTGTCTTGGGCAAGGCCATCTCCCTGACGGATATCTGTTTACCGACAACGTCAGGTGGCGCCTATCCCCCAAAATGCGGGACAGTCAATCCAGTAAGGCTGTATTTTGACTTGGGTTCGGCGCAGATCCCCCTGGCTCAGTGGCCGCAACTTGCCAGAATGAAAGCTTTTCTTCATCAATATAAGGTAAACTTGTGCATTGAAGGACATGCCGACATCAGCGGTTCAGATGCCATAAATCAACCTTTGTCTGAAGCCAGGGCCGAAAGTGCCAAAATGGTACTGATTGAAGATTATGGTTTTCCGGGGGCGCAATTCAGTACCCGCGGATATGGCAGTAAGCAGCCTGCCGCCGATAATACCAGTGTCTCGGGTCGCAGCCTTAACCGTAGGGTTGAGTTTGTGGTCGATTTAAAAAAGTAAGTTAAATAAGGTTTTTAAGGGAGTATTTCAATGGAAAATCTCGAAGGGCTGTTCAAACAAGCGCCCGAGTTAATCGCGGCCTATGGCATCAAGATACTGCTTGCCATTGTCATTTTCTTTGTCGGTAAGTATCTGTCCAATGTGGCCAAGAAAGTCACGGCTAAAATGTTGGGCAAGCGCAAGATAGATCAGACAGTGGTTTCCTTCGTCGCCAACATGGCTTGGGCCGTGGTGTTTGTATTTACCGTTATCGCTACCTTGGGGCAGCTAGGCATTCAGACAGCCTCTCTGGTTGCAGTTCTCGGTGCCGCCGGTTTGGCCGTGGGCTTGGCGCTGCAGGGCTCACTGTCCAACTTTGCCGCCGGTGTCTTGATGGTACTGTTCCGCCCTTGTCGTGTGGGTGACTATGTTGAAGCCGCAGGTGTTGCCGGTACTGTAGATGAAATCACCATTTTCTCTACCCGTCTGAAAACGCCGGACAACAAGGTCATCATAGTGCCCAACTCCACTATCATGAATGGTAGCATCACCAACTACTCTGCTATGGACAAGCGCCGTATCGATCTGGTGATTGGGGTTTCTTACGATGCCGATATCCGTCATACCAAGCAAATACTGACAAGCATTCTCGATAACCACGAGAAAGTGCTGAAAGAGCCTGGCTATACTGTGGGTCTGCACACACTGGCTGACTCTTCGGTTAACTATGTGGTTCGCCCTTGGGTGAAGTCCGCTGATTACTGGGGGGTCTACTTCGAACTGATGGAGCAGATTAAACAGTCTCTGGACGAAAACGGCATTGGCATTCCATATCCTCAGATGGATCTGCATGTCAAAGAGCTGCCTTCCAAGTAAGTTCAGCTTTGGACAAAGACCGGCAGATGCCGGTCTTTTTTTACCTGTATTCTGACAATGGGTTATATTAGCCAGGATGAATTTGAACCGGGATTGAGGGAGAAAACTATGTTGAAACTGACAAAGTGGAGCGCCGTGTGTGTATTGGCCTTGGCGAGCGCCTCGGCTATGGCGACAGAAGGGAAGGTGGCAGCCGAAGTCAAAATGGGTGGCCAGAGTGTCACCTTGATGGGTAAGTTGCCCGAGCTTAACCAGCTTGCACCAGGGTTTAAGGTGGTGGATGACAAGTTTGCCCCAGTGACTTTAAGTGACTTCAAGGGTAAGACAGTACTTATCAGCGCGGTTCCCAGTCTGGATACCGGCGTCTGTGCCCTGCAGACCAAGAGATTCAATAAGGAGTTCAGCAAGTTTGATGATTCAGTGGTCATGTTGACAGTCAGTGAGGACTTACCCTTTGCCCAGAAACGTTTCTGCAAGGTGGAGAATGTCGATAAAATCAAGGTATTATCAGACTCAGTCTGGCGTGATTTTGGTAATAAATATGGTCTGTTGATCCCTAACCGAGGCTTGCTGGCCAGAGCGATATTTATTATAGATGCCAATGGCCAGCTCAAGTACCGTGAGCTGGTGGCAGATGTGTCTCACCATCCTGATTATGACGCGGCGCTCAAGGCCTTGAGCGAAATCAGCAAGGGCTGAATGTGAAAACGCCGGCTTGTGTGCCGGCGCTTTCAGTTTTAGAGGGCTACCTGCTCACTTAGTCCAGATGTGGATCTGAGCCGGTTTGGTAGTCGAAGGTTGGCATGGCCCAGTGATACTTGATGGCCAGCATCCGCAAACTGAAACCCAGAGTGAGACACAGGCTGAGATTGATCCATTCGGCCAGTTGCCACTGCGACAAAAATACATAGAGCCCTGCAGTGATGATGGAGATCACTGCGTACAGCTCCTTGCGAAAGATCAGCGGCATCTGATTACAGAGAATGTCGCGAATAATACCGCCGAAAACCCCGGTAACCACCCCCATTACCACAGCCACTACGGGACTGAAACCCAGCAGCAGGGTCTTTTGGGCTCCGACAATGGAAAACACAGCCAGGCCAAGGGCATCGATTGCCAGAAACAGCTTTGACA
The DNA here is from genome assembly GCF_028823715.1 of Shewanella sp. K8. Lineage (NCBI taxonomy): Bacteria > Pseudomonadati > Pseudomonadota > Gammaproteobacteria > Alteromonadales > Shewanellaceae > Shewanella > Shewanella sp. K8. Next base: position 132,875 of record NZ_JAPEHY010000006.1, on the reverse strand, counting down.
GGTAACGCATCACAGGGGCAATTATCACAGTCAACAGTGAAGCAAAGCCGATAGCCACCAGATAATGCCAGTTTTCTACCCAGATCAGCGGGTAGTTACCCAATAGCATGTCTCTGAGCGTGCCGCCGCCTATGGCGGTAGCGCACCCCACAATTACCACGCCAAAGAGATCCATCTGTTTTTTACCCGCCGCCAATGCGCCGGTCATTGCTTCGGCCAGTACACCAATCAGCCAAAGTATGGCGATAAACTGAGCTTCTTGCATAATATTCGCATCAAAATAACAAAGGATCAGAATTCTGCCGGAAAATACCGCAGTTTAACAGTGATTTTATTTAAATTTTTGGATTAGTTTTATTTATGGTTGATTGGTATTTGTCGTGCATTGTTTTTGTATTTTTATGATTTTAAATGGTTTTAGTTTTTATATTGCATGAGGATTACTGATTAATGTGTACGCTTGTCTTTCTCTCGTTTTGTTTGGGATGTTTGGCGGTGTCAATTTGGTAAAAAGTCCAGTTATTTAGCTTTGCTCTCCTGGTGCTGTACAGTCAAGCCGAGCGGCGCTAGAGTGTTTTGGCCCCATGTATCTTAATGCGGGGCAACTGGATGTGATATGGGGGAGAAATGATAGATTTCAGAAGCGATACCGTGACTCAACCTACTGCCGCGATGCGCCAGGCCATGGCGGCCGCGCAGGTAGGCGATGACGTCTACGGCGATGACCCGACGGTTAACCGCCTAGAAGCCATGGCCGCCGAGATGTTCGGCTTTGACAGTGCCTTGTTTACCAGCTCGGGCACTCAGGCCAACCTGTTGGCACTCATGTCCCACTGCGAGCGGGGCGATGAATACCTGTGTGGCCAACAAGCCCACAATTACAAGTTTGAAGGCGGTGGCGCGGCCGTGTTAGGCAGTATTCAGCCTCAACCACTGAATAATCAGGCCGACGGCAGCATAGCGCTCGAAGATATTCGCGCTGCCATCAAACCCGATGATTTTCACTTTGCCCGCACTCGTCTATTAAGCCTGGAAAACACCATAGGCGGAAAGGTATTGCCGCAGGAATATCTGGCCAGGGCGCAGCAGCTGGCCTTCAATCACGGTTTGAAAATCCATCTCGATGGTGCCCGGGTGGCCAATGCCGCCGTGGCGCAAGGACTGGAGATAGCCGATATAACCCAGTATTTCGACTCGGTATCCATCTGTCTCTCCAAGGGGTTGGCGGCGCCGGTTGGCTCTTTATTACTCGGGGATGAGCGGCTTATTCATAAGGCGCGTCGCTGGCGGAAGATGCTGGGTGGCGGGATGCGCCAGGCCGGGATCCTGGCTGCTGCAGCTGAGTTGGCCTTGACTGAGCAGGTGGCGCGTTTGGCGGAAGATCACGCCAATGCCAAGGCTTTGGCCGAAGGTTTGAGTCAGTTGGATGAGCTGGCACTGGATATGAGCCAGGTACAAACCAATATGGTGTTTGCCACTTTGGCCGATGAAGTGGATATTGAAGCTCTGGTCAAAGGCTTGTTGCAGGAAGGAGTGCGTATCAGCGGCGCTCGGCAACTACGCCTGGTGACTCACAAAGATATCAGCGCTGCCGATATCGATAAGACTCTGCAGGCTTTCAAGCGGGTGCTCAGCCAGGTTTGAACACGGTCCATTACGGTGCAGCAGGAGTGATCCTGGTGCATCGCAATGGCAGTTATGAGCATAAGTGTGGTGTAACTTATTGAATTATATTGATTGAATGTTTGGCGTCCAATTTGCTTTAGTTCAATTGAGAATTCCAATCACAGGCGAATGCGAGGACGCAAACATGAAATACTACAGTCGGCGTTTGGTTAAACACGAACATCTCAACCCGGCGGGAGCCTTGTTCGGTGGACAGTTGATGAGCTGGATCGATGAGGAAGCGGCCATCTTCGCCGCATGCCAGATGAAGAGTGTCAGCCATGTGACCAAGCTTATCTCGGAAATCAACTTTATGACCCCGGCCAAGCTTGGGGATGTGATTGAATTTGGCCTTGAGCTTATCAGCCTGGGGCATACTTCCATCACCATTCGCTGCGAAGTGCGCAATAAACTGAATCTGGCGCCTATTGTCAGCATTGACAAGATGGTCTTCGTCAATGTGAATGAAGCCGGCTTGCCCGTGCCTCACGGTATGCGGGCCAATGCCGCCTGATAACTCTGATGTTTGAATGCGCTTGCCAACCAGGCTGAGCTTTGCCCGGTTGGCTGGCGCGCTCAGTCTTTCAATTCTTCCTTGACTGATTTGGCGGCATCACGGGAGGCGTGGCCGATTTCACGGGTCACATCCCGGGTGGTGTGGCCTATCTCCTTGGTCACGTCTCTGGTGGTATGGCCTATGGTACGGCCGGTTTCCTTGAGCTCGGCACAGGCGCCAAGACTGAGTAATGCAGCAAGAAGCAGTAATGTTTTCATCATTTTATCCTTATAGCTTGCCGGTCAGTTGAGCGTATTTTACCAGCAATTTGTCTTGGGTTTCCTGATGTTCGGGATCCTTGTCGATACAGTCTATAGGGCAGACAGAAACACAGGTTGGGTTGTCGTAGTGGCCAACACATTCGGTGCAGCGCGTCGGATCTATTTCATAGATCTCTTCACCCATAGTGATGGCTTGGTTGGGACACTCGGGCTCACACATGTCGCAGTTAATGCAGCTGTCATCAATGATTAAGGCCATTGCCTTGTATTACCTCGGAATTACTTATCCTGCCGAGCAGGTTTTCGGTCAACGCTTGGCGCACAAAACAGTAGCAGGTGCAGCCCAAACTAAGTCATAGCACAGATTTTATCACAGGGCCTGTGCCTGTGAGCAACACTATTAGTGTGAGCCGGGCGGCACAGCAAAGATTGGTGTTAGGCTTTGCCTGCCTGAAGTCTCAATTCGACAGCGAACTTCCTTGGGTTTGGGTGCGAAATCTTTCAATCAAAAAATCCACAAACAGGCGAATGCGCTTGGGTTGGTATTGTCGACTCAAGTAAATAACATTCAAATCAGCCCCAGTTGCCGAGGAGGAAGCACTGAAGTTTTTCATATAGCCATTCAGCACAGTAACCAGACGTTGCTGCTTGATGTCTTGCTGTACATCGAGAATTGATTTCAGGGCAATGCCGGCACCTTGCAGCGCCCACTGGCGGATCACTTCACCATCGTCCGAGAAGCGTTTGGGCACAACCGTGATGGCCTTGTAGCCTTCATCATCCTGAAAATGCCAGGTTTTCAGCTCTTCATTACTGCGGATCATGGCCAGGCAATCATGGCCGACCAAATCCTGCGGCGTAATGGGGGTGCCTTTTTTGGCCAGATAGTCGGGCGAGGCGCACAAAACCCTTCTGCTGGAAGCCAGCTTGCGGGAAATCAGATTGCTGTCGGCCAGTTCACCATAACGTATCACTATATCCAATCCGGATTCTGCCAGGTTGGTGAGATTGTCGTTCAGATAGAGGTAGGGGATGACATCCGGGTAAAGCTCAGTAAAGGCCGTCAGTATCGGCGACACATATTGTTTGCCTATGTCCCGCGGCGCCGAGATTTTCAATGGCCCCCGTACTTCTTTGGTACCGGTTTGCAACAGGTTTTCCGTCTCTTTGACACTGCTGATTATTTCAAGGCTGGCCTGGTGATAGAGGGCGCCGGAATCTGTGAGGGAGATATGACGAGTGCTGCGATTCAGCAGCTTGACACCATAGCGCTCCTCAAGGGATTGCAATCTGGCGGTGACTGTCGCCGGCGACAGGCCCAATTCCCGACCGGCGGCGGCCAGGCCCTGATTCTTGACGATACTGACAAACAAGGTCATGTCTGCAAATTTGTCCACTTGTCCCGCTTATTATTTGGTTGAGCTGAATAATCAATTCAAATGCTAACCAATTATCAAAATTTATCCAATAAATATACTGGCTCCATCTTAGTAATTGGAGACAGACACAATGCAAACAGACAACCAAATTTATGTGGTTATAGGCGGAACATCCGGCATAGGCGCCGAACTCGCAGGGCTATTGAAGGCCGAAGGAGCACAGGTTCATGTTGCGAGTCGTAGAACCGGGCTGGATATCAGCGATGAGCAATCTGTTTATCACTTCTTTGAATCAGTAGGTGCCTTCGATCACCTGATCATTACCGCAGGTTCCTTCGCTCCGGCAGGCAGGGTGGTTGATGTTGAGCTGGCTCAGGCCAAAGCCGCCTTCGATACCAAGTTTTGGGGCGCAATAAATGCTGCCAAACAGGCTGCACGTTACATCAAACACGGTGGTTCCATCACTCTGACTTCCGGAATGTTGGCACGCAAAGTGGTTGCCGCGACTTATGTGAAAGCGGCAATCAATGCCGCTTTAGAAGCCGTAACCCGAGTGCTTGCCAAGGAGTTGGCTCCGATTCGTGTCAATGCCGTCAGTCCCGGGTTGACTGACACACAAGCGCACCATGGCATGTCAGACGAAGCCAGAAACACCATGTATCAGCGCGCCGAAGCGGCCTTGCCGGTAAGGAGGATTGGCCAGACTGCTGATATCGCCATGGCCTACCTGTTATTGCTGCAAAACCCCTATATGACGGGCGTGGTTATCGATGTCGACGGCGGGGCGCTGCTCAACTGAGCGTCTTTTACCAAAGCGATTCCCAACAACAATAGTGCGGTGTCTGCGCCAAGCCGACATCGTTCAAAGCTCAGGAAATTTCATTATGAACAAGCAAAAAATGCCGCTGCAGGTCTGGATCTTGACACTTGCAGCATTTGCCATAGGCACAGCCGAGTTTGTTATCGCCGGTATACTTCCCCAAGTGGCCGCCTCATTGTCAATTACCGAAGGGCAGGCAGGCTATCTCATCAGTGCTTATGCCCTGGCCATAGTATTTGGTGGGCCGATACTCACCATCTACCTGGCACGTTTCAACAAAAAGAAAGTTCTGGCCGGTTTGATGGTGTTGTTCATTGCCGGCAACCTGTTGTCGGCATTTGCCCCTGACTATCAAGTCTTGATGATAAGCCGCATTGTCAGCGGCCTGGTGCAAGGTCCTTTTTACGGCATAGGGGCCGTGGTGGCCACTAATCTGGTGTCCGAAAAAATGGCCGGCCGAGCCGTGGGGCAGATGTTCGCCGGCCTGACCCTGGCCAATGTGCTTGGCGTCCCAGGAGGAACCTGGATTGGTTTACAATTTGGTTGGCATACCACTTTCCTGACCGTTGCCGCATTGGGTCTGGTTGCCTTGTTTTTCATCCTGACAGTGATCCAGTCCACAGGCAGCAGTCAGGCCAAAGATGTCAGGGCGCAACTGGCGGCTTTTAAAAATCCCATGCTGCTGCTCAGCCTGGCGATAACCGTCTTTGCCTGGTCCGGATTCATGACCCTCTACGGCTATCTGGCTCCCATTGCCATGCATGTTACCGGTTTTGGTGAAAGCGCGGTGACCTGGATCTTGGTTGTGGTGGGTGTCGGCTTGATTGTGGGCAATACCTTGGGTGGGCGCTCCTCTGACAAGGATCTGCAGAAGGCATCTGTGTTCTGGACCTTGGCGATGATAGTTTCTCTGCTGCTGGTTGGCCTGACACTTGAGAGCAAACTGATGTTTATCGTGACGACTTTCATCTTCGGTATCGCCTCTTTTGCCAACGTGCCCGCCATGCAGCTAAGGGTCATGAATCACGGTGGCGATGGTCAGGAGCTTGCGGCGACCGCCAATATCTCGGCATTTAATTTGGCCAATGCCTTTGGCGGATTTCTCGGCGGCATGGTGCTCGATAGCCAAGTGGGTGCCGATATGATCCCATTCGCTGCCATTCTGGTTCCCGTGATTGGCCTGCTGTTTATCACAGCGACCAATCGCCGTGAAAATGCCCGTATACCGGCTGCCGAGATCTCCTGATAAGTCTCGCCCCGTAGCAGGAGACTATTCGATATAGAACACAGTGGTATTCGGTAATGTGAATGTGTGCAAAAAGCATATAAAAAAGGCTGCCAAGGCAGCCTTTCTCTGTTTTCAATCAAGCCTGGTTTATTTTGTTGCGGCTTTGGTTTCGGCTTTTGTTTCGGCGTGGGGATTACGGGTGTCCGTCCCCTCCGGCAAGTTACGCAGCAAGATGGCTGAGTCCAGTTCCAAATCGGCCGGTACCGGCATATAGACGGTATGGCCCGAACCTAAACCGGCCTCAATGGCTTCACCCTTACGGTTTTGCAGGCTTTCCAATGTCAGGTTGATGTTGCCCTGCGGTGTCATCATCTCCAGGCTGTCGCCCAGCAAAAACTTGTTCTTCACTTCGATTTCGGCCAGGCCTTCGGCGTTACGCTGACCGGTAAACTCACCGACAAACTGCTGGTTGTCACTGATAGAGTGGCCGTATTCATAGTTCTGGTACTCATCGTGAACATGACGCCGCAGGAAGCCTTCGGTGTAGCCTCTGTGGGCCAAGCCTTCCAGGCGGTTCATCAGGCTACGGTCGAAGTCCTTTCCGGCTGCGGCATCATCTATGGCCTGACGGTAAAGCTGCGCCGTGCGGGCCACGTAGTAGAATGACTTGGTGCGGCCTTCAATCTTCAATGAATCCACACCGATACGGCTCAGGCGTTCTACGTGCTGAATGGCGCGCAGATCTTTGGAATTCATTATGTAGGTGCCGTGCTCGTCTTCAAAGGCCGGCATATATTCGCCGGGACGGTTGGCTTCTTGCAGCAGGAAAATCTGATCGCTGCTTGGGCCCTGGCCCAGAGTCGGCTGCTCTATCTGCACCGGGTTGACTGCGACTATGTCGCCGGTTTCATTTTCCTTGGCCTCGTGAGCATCATACTTCCAGCGGCAGGCGTTGGTGCAGGTGCCTTGGTTGGGATCGCGTTTATTGATATAGCCGGACAACAGGCAACGGCCGGAATAGGCCATGCATAGTGCGCCGTGAACAAACACTTCCAGCTCTATGTCCGGACAACGCTGGCGTATCTCTTCGATTTCATCCAGCGATAGCTCGCGGGAGAGGATCACGCGCTTGATCCCCTGAGACTGCCAGAATTTAACCGAGGCCCAGTTGATGGCGTTGGCCTGTACCGACAGGTGCACTACCTGCTCGGGAAAGGCTTCACGAACCATCATGATGAGACCGGGATCTGACATGATAAGGGCATCCGGCTGCATGGCGACCACAGGCTCCATGTCCTTGATATAGGTCTTGAGCTTGGCATTGTGGGGAGCGATATTGCTGACCACATAGAGTTTCTTGCCCAGAGCATGGGCTTCCTGAATCCCCGTAGCCAGGTTTTCCATCTTAAAGTCGTTGTTACGTACCCTTAAGCTGTATCTGGGTTGGCCCGCATATACGGCATCTGCACCATAGGCAAAGGCATAACGCATATTTTTCAGGGTCCCGGCGGGAGACAGAAGCTCTGGTTTAAACATAATTTACTCTCAATTAACGGCAGTCCGGCGGTTGCACGACTTGGCAGCAGGGGCGGCATTTTACTTAATTAAAGTAGGGGTATGCAAATATCCCAAACATTGGCTGTCAATCACAACGGGCATAACAACAAGAAACCTTGCCTTATCAAAGGAAGGTGCGACTTCTGGTACCATTTGGGACAAGGTGGCGATTAAACAGTGACCGGCAGTCGATTTCAGTAGCCAACTACGGCAACTTGATATCACTTGGCGTTTTTTTACGCTCACGGCTGCCGGGGTTGCTGATATACTGAGTCACAGTATCTGAACAGTTTTTTTACATTGGAGAGTGCATGTCTACCGAACATCAACTCTTGGTTGGTTTGTTGCGGAAACTCAAGAACGATACCCTGGTGCTGCCAACCTTGCCGGAAGTGGCCATGCGGGTGCAGGAGGTGGTCAGTCGTCCCGACTCAAGCCTGAGGGAAGTTGCCGATATCATAGGTCAGGATGCCGCCATATCGGCGCGTTTGATCAAGGTAGCCAACAGTGCTTTCTACAGCCGGGGTATTCCTGCGGAAAACATCAACAGCGCCGTAACCCGTATAGGCTTGGCGCAGATCAAATCCATCGCCACCTCTATTGCCATGGAGCAGTTGTTCATCTCCACCAACGAGATGGTGTGGGAAGTCATGGATGAAGTGTGGCGCACTTCCATAGATGTAACCGCCGCGGCCGGCGCCATGTTGCTTATCTATAACAAGACCCATCCGGGCAGCGGCCTGAATTATGATACTTTAACCCTGGCGGGGCTGGTGCATAATATCGGTGCCTTGCCGGTACTGACCGAGGCCGAGGCTCACCCGGAGCTCTTTGGCAGCATAGATCAGCTAAGAGCCTTGGTGCGCAAGATGCAAGGGCCCATAGGGCGGGCGGTACTTAAGAGCTGGGACTTTGCCCCGGATGTGATGGAAGTGGTCGAGCGCTGGGCTGATTTGCCCTATCTGCCGGATCATGTGACTTACCTGGACTTCATTCGCTCGGCGGCCTTCTATGCCGGGGAGTTGCGAGCCGGCGCCGAGCTTGAACAGCGTCTGGAAGTCTTTGTCGACAGGGGCTTGCCCGTCAGTGCCGAACTGCTAGGCACTGATGAGTTTCTGGACAAGTACCATTCAATCAAGCAAAGCTATGAGTAAGTATTGAATTAACCCATCTTTGTCGTTCACGGGAGAATACCGCTTTGATGATAGGCCCATGGTTGCTTTCTATCGCGTTAATCACAGTGTTTATTCTCCTTTTGTGGCGTCGCCAACGTCAAAAAGAGCGGCGCTTTATCAAGCTGCTCGGCAAACAACTCGACAATCAGATAAAAGCGCGCGCACCACTTGAACTGCCTTGGGTGCCGGTCGCCTTCTATGAGCTGGTCAATAGCCTGGAGAAGTTGCTGCAGGCCCTTCCGCCACCTGTGGGGAAAGATAAACTCACAGGTCTTGCCAATAGGGTAGGGCTCAAGCGCAGCGTTACCGCCTTGATGCCGCTGCAACAGGGCACCATGGTGCTGCTGGACATCTACCGTTTCCGTTACGTCAATGACCTGTTTGGCTTTGCCTTTGGCGATCAGCTGCTCAAGCAGATGGCAGACCGCCTGCTGGGATTGCAGCAGGCGCCCAGATTACTGGCTCGGATGAATGAAGATGAGTTTCTGCTGTACTTTGAGCAGCAACAGACAGAAGAAGATCTGCATCGGCTGCGGGGCAGGTTACAGGTGCCTTTTGATATTGAAGGTACGCCTGTGAGTATCCGCATTCAGATGGGCTATCTGGATTTGCATGCCCATCATACCGATCTCAGCCTGATGTTGCGCCGCCTGGATCTGGCGTTGAAAAAAGCCCGCAATAGCCGTGATCTGCTTGCCGGTTATCAGACGGGTGAAGACAGTATCCAAATGCGCGAGCTGGAGATCATCAACAGCCTGCCCAAGGCGTTGAAGACAGGGCAGTTGTATCTGGTTTATCAGGCCAAAGAAGAGGTGAGCAGCGGCCTTTGTTGCCAGGTTGAAGCGCTCATCCGTTGGGAACATCCCAAATTCGGCACCATTTCTCCGGCCGAGTTTATTCCACTGGCCGAGTATTCCGGCATGATAGGCCTGGTGAGTCAGTGGGCGCTGGAGCAGGTGATGATGCAGCAGCGCAAGTGGCGCAGCGGTGGCTTCAAGGTGCGGATAGCGCTTAACCTTTCGGCGCAGGATCTCAACAACGGCTGCATGCTGCAGGAGATTGAACGCCAACTGCAGGAGTATCAGTTGCCGGGTGAGGTACTGGCGATAGAGATCACCGAGAGCAGCCTGATGGCCGATCTTGAGCAGGCGATAAAAATCCTGGAGCGGCTGCGGCAACTGGACATTCGTCTGGCGATAGATGATTTTGGTACCGGGCACTCGTCGCTGGCCTATTTGAAAAATCTGCCGGTAGATGAAGTCAAAATCGATAAGGCGTTCAATGAAGAGTTGCTCAGCAACAGCAATGCCAAGCATATTATGCGTGCCAGCATCCAGATGGCCAAGTCACTGGGTTTTGAGGTCACTGTCGAGGGGGTCGAATCTATGGCGCTGAAACAGATGCTGATCTCCCTGGGGGCCGATCAGCTGCAGGGTGATATTGTCGCCAAACCCAAGACGGCGCCTGAGCTTGAATACTGGTACGCCAAGCACAGCATGCAAACCAAGACGGTGAGCTGAACTATTGGCTATAGGTCCAATCTTGTTGCTGCTATGCCTTTAACTGCGTCCCCAACTGTTCGAGTAGTGTCGCCGGCATAGGGCAAAGCTGGCGCTGACTATTCATGCACACCATTTCAACCCGGCCACTGACTGCCGCCCTGGCGGCGTTTTCGCGCCAGATCTCCTGTTCCCACACTGTGCGGTATTTGCTTTCGAAGGCAAAGCGGGTACGGACATCCAGGATATCGGCAAACTCGACCCCTTCCTGACAGGTGAGCTCGGAGCGATAGACAGCAAAACCTATTCCATCCGAATGCCACAGGCGTTTCAGTTCGTTGGCACCTATAACCTGTTCACGGGCGCGCTCGAAGTACTTCAGAAAATTGGGGTGATACACCACGCCGGAAAAGTCCGTATCTTCATAGTAGATCTGCAATTGAAAATGAAACCAAGGGCTGAAGCTGAGTTGCATGCAAATACCTGTAATTGAGTCGCGCCAGGCAGTTTAGCACTCGCGCCAGCAAAGGTCAGCTCAGAGGCGGCTGCTACTGATGATCTGCTGGTATTGACCGCTTTGTTTCATCTGTCTCAGTCCTTCATCCAGTGCCTTGGCCAGCTTTGGAGAAGAGGCATTTTGCAGCGAAAATGCCAGAAATATTCGGCTCTGGTGATTGGAAAATGCCGGTAGGATCTCCTCTTCAACCCCCATACGTTTGATAAAACCTTCGGCCACCTTGTCGAACATAATGGCTGCATCTATGCGGTTAAGCAGCAAGAGGTTGAGTAATTGCTCCTGGCTGGCTACCGGTACCAACTGTAACTGTTGGCTCAGTTTGGCAAATTCATCGCCGTATTCGTAACCCTTGATTATCCCAACGACGCTGCCCTTGGGTAGCTGCCATTTGTTTTGGGCATTCAGTGGCCGATTTCTGTTGTAGTAGAAGGAGGCATTGGCAACAAACAGCGGCTCTTCACCAAACAGAAAATCCGGCTCGGTACTGCGCTCACGGGTCACATTGAACACCCCTTGCACCTGTCCCTTACGGGCCATCATCAAGGCTCTGGAATAGGGCACTACCAAGCTTTCCACTTGAATATGCTCAATAGAGAAAGCGGCGGTTATCAGTTGGTGGGATAAGCCTTGCCCGGTTCTGTCGGCAAAAGGTGGCCAGCTGTCTTCGGCGGCGAGTAAGACTTTTGTCTCTGCTTCGGCCCAAGCCAGTGTTGAAGAAAACATGTAAATAAAACAAGTTAATACAGCTATTATTCCAGATCTCATTCTCATCCTTTGATTGAGTCGCCTGGTTTGGAAAGGTTAAAAATAGTACCTGAGTCTTAGGGAAGATGCGAGCAAGTCCCATCTGTGCCCTGAGTCGAATCACAGGCCACTGAAATCAGCAAATACCCGGGCCACACCTTCCGCAAAGGGTGTGTGTTTTGCTTAAATTGCATCCCCTCATAGCGAGTGCCGCAAAGCCCGGGTTTTCGATTGTGAACCAGTTGGCGTTTATTATTGTGGTGGTTTGCATTCTATATATCATTAGATTATTCTCAATGAAGTTTTTCTAATGGATAGGGGTGTACCATGCCAGAAAAGATTATTGAACTTGAAACCAAAATGGGTAAAGGCTGGAAAGTGACAGCGCAGGTGCGTGAGCATACCTTGGTCATTGACCAACCGACGGCCGGTAACGAAGGAGCCAATCCGCTTGAGACCTTCCTGTTTTCTCTGGGGGGCTGTATTTCTGCCATTGCCAGAATGGTAGCCAGAGAGCAGAAAATCGATCTCCGGGGGATGAACATCAAGGTGCGTGGCGAGATGAATTCCGACGGTTTACTTGGGAAAGCCAGCGAGGATCCTGTCGGGTTTCGCCGTATTACCCTGGATGCCGATATTGACGCCGACATGACTGCAGAACAAAAGCAGCAGTTTCTCGATACTGTCTGCCATCGTTGTCCCGTGCATGACAACCTGTTGAGCGCCTCCAGAGTAGAGCATCAAAGTATCTGATGCCTGAAGCTTCAAATGCTCTTGGCTTGAGCGCTGTCAGTCCTTGCCAAAATAAAGTAAAGCGTTGAACCAAGCCTGCTGCTGTGAATACTGACAGGCTGACAGATAACCATTGGATCAGACGGCAAAATGCCGTTTCGCCTCCTACACTTGCAAGGGAAGATGCAAGTTCAGGGATAACATAGCAAAGGAGGCGAGAATGAGTTATATCGATGTGATGGTCGCTCCGGTTCCCAGCGCCAAGAAACAGCAGTATCTTGAGCATGCACGCCGGGCGGCGGGTCTGTTCAAGTCTCAGGGGGCTTTGGAGCTGGTAGAATGCTGGGGGGATGATGTCCCGGAAGGTAAGCTTACTTCCATGCCTATGGCGATAAAGCGCCAGGACGATGAGACTGTGGTGGTTTCCTGGATCGTTTGGCCGGACAAGGCCACGCGTGATAAAGGTATGCAGTTTATCATGACAGATCCTTCCGTTCCCGAGACTCTCGGCGATATGCCGTTCGATGGCAAGAGGATGATCTGGGGTGGCTTTGAGATGCTGCTCAAGGAGTAGCCTTTCTTTGACTCCTCAATAAAACACGGGATGCCGCTTGGCATCCCGTGTTTTATTGAGCCCGGCAGAATCAATCTGAACCTGAGCCTATGTTTATCTGCGCCTGCTGCCGGGCGATAGCGGCATTGAGCCTGTCTTTGACATGGCCGGGCGACTTGGTGTTATAGGACAAGAGTCGATACATGGCCGGGATCACCAACAGGGTGACAAAGGTCGCAAACGCCATACCGAAGAACACCACGGTTCCCACGGCAATAAGGCTCTCAGAGCCGGCACCGGTGGAGAAGATCAGCGGAATCGCGCCGACAATCGCGGTGAAGGAGGTCATCAGGATAGGCCGCAAACGCCGCGCCGAGGCATCGATAACCGCCTGTTCAAAGGCCAGCCCCTTGTCTCGCAGTTGGTTGGCAAATTCGACTATCAGAATACCGTTCTTGGTCACCATGCCTATCAACATGATCATCCCTATCTGGCTGTAGAGGTTGAGCCCTTGTTGTGTCAGCCACAGGCCAAGGAAGCCGCCGAATACCCCCATGGGGACGGTCAACATCACCACCAGTGGGTTGATAAAGCTTTCGAACTGAGCCGCCAGAACCAGATAAACCACCAAGAGAGCCAAACCGAATACCAGCAGCATGCTGCTCTGGTTTTCCTTGAAGTCTTTCGACTCACCAGTGTAGCTGATACTGATATCACCGGGCAGGGATTCAATCGCCTTGGCGTCGAGGAAATCCAGCGCTTCCCCCAGAGTGGCGCCATCCATGAGGTTAGCCTTGATGGTGATGGATTTTTGCTTATTGGTATGGCTCAGTCGCTGCGGCGAGGCCACTTCTTCAATATGCGCCAGGCTGTCGAGGGTAACCAGCTCACCCTTGGTGGTACGCATATAGATCTGGCTAAGGTCGCTCATGCTGCTGAACTGCTTTTCATCCCCGCGCACGTAGACATCATACTCTTCACCCCTGTCCACATAGGTGGTTTGCTTGCGGCCGCCGAGCATCACTTCCAGGGTTTCCGAAACATCGGCAACACTGACACCAAGCTCTGCCGCCCTTTGTCTGTCAACCGTGACCAGAAGCTCAGGGGTGGTTTCGGCATAATCCAGATCGGCGCCGCGCATCAGGCCACTGCTGTTGGCCTCCTGTTGCAGCAGCTGTGCCCATTTGAACAGCTCTTTATAGTCGGATCCGCCGATAACAAACTGCACCGGCTCACTGGAGCGGCCACGGAAGCCGGGTAACATGGGCCGCACCATCACATCGGGAATATCTTTCAATACCTGGGCTATCATCACCAGCGCCTGATCGGCGTTGATATTCCTGTCCTCCCAATCCTCGAGCTGCATGATCACAAAACCTGTCTGATCACCGGCGCGGCCACCAAAGGCCGGCGCCTGCACACTGAAGGACTTGAGCACGCCCTGGCCCAGCAGCGGCATCAGCCTATCCTGTACTATGTCCATGTTGGCTGTCATGCGGTTGTAGCTGGTGCCTTCGGCGCCCTTGATAAAGGCGAAGATCACCCCGCGGTCTTCCTGCGGTGCCAGCTGTGCAGGGATATGGTTTACCAGCAAGGCGCTGCCGCCGATACAGGCGAGGATCACCAGGGGCGCCGCAACCTTGTGACGTATGGCAATGGCCACCATGGCGCGATACTTAAGCTCGAGCGCGGCAAAGAATCGATTCAAGGCGCGGTTGAAGGCGTTGGGTTTGACATTGGCCTTGAGCAACTGGCTGCTGAGCACAGGTGTCAGTGTCAGCGCCACCAGGGATGAGAACAGTACAGACACCGCCAGCAGCACGGAAAACTCGGTGAACAGCAAGCCGACCATGCCTTCCATAAAGGAGATGGGCAGAAATACCATCACCAATACCGCCGTGGTGGCAATAACGGCAAAGCCCACCTCGCGGGTGCCCTTGTAGGCGGCCAGCAGCGGGTCTTCCCCGCGCTCTATGTGGTGAAAGATATTCTCTACCACCACAATGGCGTCATCCACCACCAGGCCTATGGCCAGGATCAGTGCCATCAGGGTCAGCAGGTTGATGGAAAAGCCCAAGAAGTAGGCGGCCATAAAGGCCGAGATCAGCGATACCGGCACAGTCACAGCAGGAATAAGCGTTGCCCGCAGCTGGCCGATGAAAATATACAGCACCAGCAGTACCAGCGCCGCCGTGATATAGAGGGTGTAATACACCTCGTCTATGGCCTGATCGATAAACACGGTCGAGTCGTAGTCCACATATAGCTGGGTACCGGCCGGCAGAAACTTTTGCAGCGCGTCCACCTGCTTGTAGACATCTTTGGCGACATCCAGCGGGTTGGCATCCGATTGCGGCACTATCCCCAGGCTGAGGTTGACTATGCCGTTGCTCTTGAAGGTGGAGTTCTCATTCTCGGCGCCGACAAACACCTCGGCCACATCCTTGAGATAAACCGGCGAGCCATTTGCGCTGCTGACCTGCAGATAGTCGAATTGCTCAGGGCTCAGATAGAGGCGGGCGGTGCGCACTGTCATCACTGTGGTGTCGTTACGCAGCTCACCGCCGGGGGATTCCATATTCTCCGCCTTCAGGGCTGCAAGGATATCCTGCACAGTGACATTGCGGCCGGCCATCTGCTCAGGCTTGAGACGCACATACATCACCTTGTAGAGGCCACCTGAGATATCCACCGAGCTGACCCCTGTGATCAGGTTGAACTTATCTTCCAGTACCCGGCGGGAATAGTCAGTGAGCTGGGTACGATCCATCTCGCTGGAGCTCAAGTTGACATAGATGGAGGGCTCGCCCGAGCCGTTGTCTTTGGAGACTATCGGGTCGTTGGCTTCTTCCGGCAGCCTGCGCTGCGCCCGGGCCACGGCATCACGGACATCGCTCACCCCTTCGGTGAGGTTCCAGCCCAATTTGAAGGTCACAGTGATCCGCGACATGCCGTTGCGGCTCACCGAGGTGATTTCATCGATACCGCTGATGCCTGTCAGCTCATCCTCAAGGTTTTTGGTGACCTGACTCTCCATGATAGAGGCGCTGGCCCCTTCATAGGTGGTCATCACAGTGACGACCGGGCTCTCCACATCCGGCATTTCCCGCACCGACAGCTTGCTGAAAGACACCAGACCAAAGACACACAAAAGCAGGCTCAGCACTATGGCGCTGATCGGCCGTTTGACCGAGACATCGGATAACAACATCAGTGAAGCTCCCCGGTCTGCTGTACTGCTTCGGCGGTCAAGGGCTTGACACTGGCGCCATCACGAATATTCACCAGTCCCTGCACCACAATGCGATCCCCCAGGCTGACGCCATCTGTGATAAGCACCAGATTGTCGACCCGGGCGCCCAAATGCACTTCGGTGCGGTGGGCTATGCTGTTTTCATCTATGCGGTAGACATAACGCTTGGTGCCGGAATACTCCAACGCCTGTACAGGTACTACCGCCTGATGAATTGGTGGGAAGGTCAGGGTGGCCGATAACATCATGCCAGGTCTCAAGCGTTTGTTTTTATTTTTGAATTCCACTCTAACCCTGACATTGAGAGTATCCGGGTTGACTCTGGGATCTATGGCAACCACCTTGCCCTGAAACAGTTGGCCGTTCCAGGCACTGCTGCTGCCTTGTACCTGCATGCCGACACTCAGTTGCGACAGATAAGACTCGGGCACCTGCAGATCGAGCCGCAACAAGCTCAGATCATCGAGACTCAAGAGTTCGGTTCCTTGGCTCACCAGTTTACCCTTGCTGAAATCCACCAGGCCCACTGTACCGGAAAAGGGAGCCCGCAGATGATGGTAGGAAAGTTCGGCCCTGGCCGAGGCCAGCCTGGCTTCGGCGATACTGACGCTGGCGCGTTGGGCATCAATTTCTGTCTGGGTAATGGCGTTGCGGCCGATCAGTTTTTCATACTCGCCCAACTTACGCCGCTCATCGGCCAGATAAGATTCAGCTTCCATTACCGCCGCCTTGGCCTTGGACTCTTCCAAAACCAGCAAGAGTTCACCTGCCTTCACCTCCTGGTTGGAGCGCACTGCGATAGCGTCTATCTTGCCGGCGACTTGAGGCGCTATAGTGACCGAGCGTTCTGCTTCCAGCTTGCCTATCAGAGTCAGGGATTGCGCCAGGGATTGCTCTGTGACTGTGGCGGTAATTACGGGAACGGCGGCTTTGCCCATCCCCATGCCTGAGCCAGGTTTGTTGCCGGCTTTATCTGCCGTCGGAGTCAAGAGGAGATAGGCGGCCACACAAAGGCCAAGGACCAGAAGTCCGATATAAGGTTTTTTCATTGTGTCCCATCTGATGCCGGTAGAGATCCGCTAGGATCTGAAGGTTGCCTATTTTACGGGAGCCTCAAGCATAAAGCTGGTAAATGAGTGTAAAAAAGCGCAAATTCCAGTGTGAAAATGTGACCGATGGCGAATGTCTGAATCTGTTCTCTCAAACTGTTCCTTGCCTGCAACAGTTTTTAATAAAATGAGTTGTAAGATGTGCAGTTGTAAATTTTTGCCGAGTCAGATATTTGTCAGGAGTCATTTTACTTTGGTTTTAATGAGACTTGGTCATCATATTTATAAGTCATATTAAATTATTTTCTTCAGTGCTTGTGCGCCTGTTTTTATATGTGCTAACTGAGTTGTTTATATTGGTGTTGTTATTTGGTTTGGTGTTCTGTTTATTAATGGAATACTGTATTGGTGCCTGTATAAATATGGTGAAACACAATGAATATTTACAGGGGTATAAAATTTTCACGTTATTGTTATGGCGGAAAGCAAGCTCGTAATTTAATTCTGCTGGCTATTTTCTTTATGATGGCGCGGCCGGTACCAGCCGATGATACTGAGCTTTATGTTTACGAATCCTCCTCGCGAACCGGCGATAGGCCGCAAATCCTGATCATTTTTGATAACTCCCGCAGCATGGAAGAGTACGTCTATGATGTCGATGAAAGTTACTCGGGAGTAGAGGGCTCCGGCAGTCAAAATACCGAAAGCGGGTTCCTGTATTTTACCAAGGGCACTCCAGATTCAGTTAATATTCCTGTGTTGGATGAACAGAAAGGAAGCCGGCGGTTCAAGAGGGAGAATAACGGTTGTCAAACTTCCTGGGAGTATTTAAATAAGTATGGAACTTATACCGGGTTTATTCGGGAATATAGCTTCTCGGGGCAGAATGGTACCTGGAAAGAATTACCTGAGAATGCCGGTGCCAATCTTACCTTGATTGATTGTTTCGAAGATATTCAGGATGAACGCTATGGTAACGCCTCAGGAATTGTAGATGGCTTGCCGCTCGATGGCACCGGTAATCGTAAAGAAGTGGTTGGTTACACAGAGGTGAATGACGGCTCCAGCGCTGAGCAGAAAAAAGCCGCCAAGGAAGCCGCAGAGCGAACCGGTTTCGGCACGGGTCGGCCGGTTACTTTCTACACGGAAGATTATCTGCGCTGGTATCACAGCGACAAAAAGAAAGTAACCAAGACCCGGTTGCAGGTCGCCAAGGACGCGATTCAAAATGTGATAGTGACCACTCCTGGGGTTGATTTGGGGCTGGCAATCTTCAACTTGAACTTCAAGCTGGAAGGGGAGCGTGATGGTGGACGGATCATCTCGGGGATCAAGTCCATGACCGCTGCCAGCAAGATAGAGCTCATTAACAGGATTAATGATATTTCCTACGCCCAGGCCACGCCACTGTGTGAGACCTTTTATGAGGCTTTTCGCTATTTTAGCGGCAAGGGAGTGCACTTCGCCGATAAAGACAGTGATTATTTTTTTACAAACAGCGATGGCAAGGTTGTCGATCAGTATCTGGTTAAAGATACCCCGCAAAGGGATATGAGCATTATCAAGGGTGGCAGCTATGTTTCGCCGTTCAAGCCATGCCAGAGCCAGGTTTATGTTGTTTATATCACCGACGGTGAACCCACTCAGGATGCCTCTGCCGATGATCTGATCCAAGAGATGACGGGGGATGAGGATGCCTATATCACCCAAAGAAGCCGGAGTTATCTCAGTGCCCTGAGCAGTTGGATGAGTCGGAATGACCTTAACTCCAATCTGGCAGGCAAACAGACAGTGACCACTTTTACCATAGGCTTCAGCGAGGGGGCGGCCAAGGCCGAAGCCTTACTGAGAAAAACCGCCGAAAAGGGGGGCGGCCGCTACTTCGATGCCCAGGATGCCAGCAAGTTGCAGTCGGCAATTCAATCTGTGGTTAATCAAATTCTGGAGAAGAACGCCAGCTTCACCTCGCCTTCGGTGGCCAGCAATAATTTCAACAAGCTACAAACCTTGGATTCAGTGTATTACTCGATGTTTTTGCCCAACAAGGGACCTCGCTGGCGTGGCAATATCAAGAAGTTCCAAGTGACGGATAAAGGCAAAGTGGTCGACAGCAAAGGTGAGCCGGCCATTGCCGAGAATGGCAATATCAGTGCCAAGAGCTGTTCTTTTTGGAGTTCCAGCGGGGCTTGCAGTCAAGGAGGCGACGGCGATGATGTGACCAAGGGTGGGGTGGCCGAAGCCCTCTATAACCAAAAGCAGCGCACTTTTTATGGCAATTTTGCCGCCGGGGGCGACTTGTCACCGCTGACCTTAGATGCCGCCAGCGGTTATGCCGGTGGTGAAGCCAAGCTGGCGCAGCATATGGGGGTAGACAGCAGCCAGTTGCAGGGGCTGTTTGATTGGGCACGCGGCGAGGATGTCGATGACGACAACCGCAACGGCAATCGCAGCGATAAGCGCCGCGATCTTTTGGGTGACCCCCTGCATTCCAAGCCTCTGGCGATAGATTTTGGTTCGTCCGCAACCGACCCGGATATCCGTATCCTGGTGGGCAGTAATCATGGCATGCTGCATATGTTTCAGGACAAGGGAGCTTCGGTCAGTGAGAGTTGGGCCTTTATGCCCTGGGAATTTCTGCCCAATCTGGCTGAACTTAAAGCCAATGCACCGTCGGGCGTGCATTCGGTTTATGGTTTCGATGGTTCACCTGTGGCCTTTACCAAACGTGTGGGCAACAGGCTTGAGAAAGCCTGGGTGTTTATGGGGCTGCGGCGCGGCGGCCGTGGTTACTATGCTCTGGATGTTACCAACCCGGATAATCCCAAGCTGATGTGGCATGTTAATGCCGATACGGCCGGCATGAGCGAGTTGGGGCAAAGCTGGGCCAAACCTGTGGTGACCAGTATTCCTGGTTATGGGGATAAGCCGGTACTCATCTTTGGGGCCGGGTACTCTCCGGCCAAGGATACTCTGAGGGTGGGCAGCGCCGACAGCCAGGGGCGCGGGGTATTTATCCTGGATGCTGAAACCGGTAAGTTGCTGCACAGGTTCGGCCCCGGCGGTGATACCGAAATGCCTGAACTCAGAGACAGTATCCCCAATACGGTGGCCGTGCTTGATGACAATAGTGATGGTGTCAGCGACCGCATCTATGCTACAGACACAGGGGCCAATATCTGGCGTCTGGACCTGCCCGATGCCGACCGCAATAATTGGAGCGCCTTCAAGTTTGCTTCTCTTGGCGGCAGCACTGAGAGTACGGACAGGCGCTTCTTTGCCGCGCCTGTAGTGGCGCAAACCATGTTAAGTAATAAGTCCGAGAACCGGGTCACGACCAACGGCGAGTCAAAGACAGTCAATTCATCCATGGAGATCCCCTATGATGCCGTAGTGGTTGGCTCTGGACTCAGGCCATCGCCTTCGGATACCAGTCGTTCGGACATGTTCTTTGTGTTGCAGGACAGAAACACTGCCAGCCAAAATTTCAATGAAATAGATCCCCCACAACCACTGACCCTGGCCGAACTCTACGATGTGACGGCCAAGGCGCCGAATTCCGCCCAGGAACATATCGATTTTGGCCGCAAACTCGGCTGGTATTATGACTTTACCCGCAGTGGTGAAAAGAGTCTGTCCGATGCCAGTATTATCAAAGGGCGGGTGTTTTTCACTTCCTATGTCCCGGGCAGTAAAGCCTCGGCGGAGCAATGTCTGGTCTCGGGCAAGGGGTATCTCTACGGCTTTGATCTGCATAAGGGGGCGCGCAGCTATACCCAGACGTATCTGGAGACGGGGGAAAGTCTCCCCGACACCCCGCAGTTGGTGGTGCAGCCAGGCACCAATGCCGACGGAACCGCCGGGGACAGCTATCTCTATCTGATTGGTATTGGGAATGCCGCAGCACTCATGGACAAGCTGGTTGATGACAAGGGCTGCCCTGCTGGGGACGAACAGTGTGTCGGTGAAGGCCCGGCGACTCACAAACTCTATTACTTCCAGGCCGATTGAAGCGCAGAGGTGTACAGTGAACAAGGTGATTCTTAGCTTGTCTTTGAGCGTATGTTTCCCCCTGATGGCGAGCGAGGGGCAAACGCGACAGGATTATAAGTGCCTGGTGGAAACAACAAGAACGTCGCAGGAGATCATCCGGGTCTCCTGGGATCCGTCCAAGGCGGAACTCTATCAGCGACAGATGCCGGGAATGGTGCTGGAGCGGATTGGCAATCGTGGGCAGCGCCATTACATACGCGAAGTGTTTGAGTGCGTATCAAGGAATGAGGAATTTTACTCTGCCACAGGAAGAAAAATCGACCAGGCCGGCAAAAATCTGGACTGAGAAACCCAGGGTTGGCTTCATCGCTCTGTTTGCATCAAATAGGTAAATGCCCGAACAAGAGGTTTCTTTCGTGGCCAAGTCTCTCCTATTGATAACTTTCTTCTTCGGTGCCTTATTCCGAGTTTTTAGGATATCAGCAAATGCCATGTTAATTATAATTGAGGTTTTGATACATATATTTTACATTTGATTCGGCGCAGCCAAGAGGTGTGCCACTCCTGTTTTGAATAAAGGTCATTTTAAAAACACCATAATAGTAGTGAATACCGGATCTTCTAAAATGAACTGGCTGATATTGTGCGGGTGTTCGGTTAAATGTTGAAGTCGAGTCAGATATTTGGCTAAGGTCAAATCTGTTTGATTAACCTGAGGCCAAATCGACACATTTTGATATTAATGTAAATAATTTGATTAATTTGTTGTTTGGGTGTTCCTGTCGTGGTAAATAGAGGCTCGAAGAGATAAAAGCCTTATTTTACAGTCCGGTGTTTTGTTTATCTCTATCAGAACAGTGGAATAAACACCGGTAAAACACGACGTAACTACCATGACAAATCACGGATGTATCGGCCCTTGTTGGCGGCAAATCAGCAGGCGATTCCTGGCCTTGTTGCTCTCCTGTATTGGCAGTTTTATATTGGCCAGCCCATTATTGGCCGATGACACTGAACTCTATGTTTATGAGTCCTCATCGCGCAGCGGTGCCCGGCCGCAAATGCTGATCATTTTCGATAACTCAGCCAGTATGGGTAATTATGTATACGATGTGGATGAGAGTTATTCTCCCGGCGCAGGTGGTGGCGCTCTTGAGCCCAAGAAAGAATTTATTTACTTCACCAAAGGTGCTCCTGATTCAGACAATATGCCGGTTCCGGGCAAGCAGGATAAGACCTGGCGTTTTTTGCGCAGCAATAACGGCTGCCAAACGTCCTGGGAATATCTGAACAAGTATGGGATTTATACCGGTTTTGTCCGTGAATACAGTTTCTCCGGACAAAATGGCACCTGGAAAGAGTTGCCCGAAAACAATGGTGCCAATGTTACCCTGGTAGATTGTTTCGAGGATATTCAGGATGAGCGTTATGGCAATGCCGAAGGGATACCCGATGGTTTGCCGCTGGATAGTGCCGGTAACCGCAATCAAGTGATCAGCTACACCCAGGTCAGCAATGGCTCGACCGAGGCGCAGAAGAAGGCGGCTAAGGACGCGGCCGAGCGCACAGGTTTTGGCACAGGTCGTGTGGTGACCCTCTACACAGAAGATTATCTACGCTGGTACCACAGCGACAAGAAAAAGGTCACCAAGACTCGCCTGCAACTCGCCCAGGAAGCGATTCAGAACGTGATTGTGACGACTCCCGGGGTGGATTTGGGACTGGCCATATTCAACCTCAACCATGACAGGGAAGGAGTGCGTGACGGCGGGCGGATCATCTCCGGGATAAAACAGCAGAGTGCTGCCAGTAAGATAGCACTTATCGAGAGTGTCAAGGAAATCGCTTACGCCCAGAATACACCCTTGTGTGAAACCCTCTACGAGGCCTATCGTTACTTTAGTGGTCAAGGGGTGTATTTTGGAGACGATGACAGCGATTACACTTTCTACAAGAGGGACTATTGGGGGCGGGTTGTCACTGATCGTTGGGGCCGCCCCATAGTCACCCGCACCTACCTTACGGAAAATACGCCGCAAGCGGATCCGAGCATTATCAAGAATGGCATCTATGATTCACCGTTTAAAAAATGTCAGAACCAAGCCTATGTAATCTATATCACAGACGGTGAGCCGACGCTGGATAGCGCCGCTGACGGCTTGGTGCAGGGGATGACCGGGGGCAAGGATGCCTATGTGAGCCGTAATGGCAACAGTTATCTCAGTGCCCTGAGCAGCTGGATGGCCAGCAATGATGTCAACCCCAATATGGCCGGCAAACAGACGGTCAATACTTTTACCATAGGTTTCAGTGAGGGGGCGGCCAGGGCGGAAGCCTTGCTGAGAAAGACTGCTGAAAAAGGCGGCGGCCGTTACTTTGATGCCCAAAATGCCAGCAAGCTGCAGTCGGCAATCCAGTTGGTGGTCAATCAAATTCTGGAGAAGAATGCCAGTTTCACCTCGCCCTCAGTGGCCAGCAACAACTTTAACAAGGTGCAGACCTTTGACTCTGTGTACTATTCCATGTTCCTGCCCAACAAGGGCCCCCGTTGGCGTGGCAATATCAAGAAATTCAGGGTGACAGGCACAGGGGATGTGGTAGACAAAAACGGCAATCCGGCCATTGCCGACAATGGCAATATCAATACCTCGGCCTGCTCCTTCTGGAGCTCTCAGGCGGCTTGCAACGCCGGTGGTGATGGCGACGATGTCACCAAAGGTGGGGTGGCCGAGGCCCTCTATAACCAAAAGCAGCGCACTTTCTACGGCAATTTTGCTTCCAAAGGCGGTTTGTCGCCCCTGACCAAGGCCGCGGCCAGCAGTTACGCCGGTGGCGAGGCCAAGCTGGCGCAGCATATGGGAGTAGACAAAAGCCAACTGCAGGATCTGTTCGACTGGGTTATCGGCAAGGATATTGACGATGACAACCAAAACAACAGCCGCAGCGATAAGCGCCATGACCTTCTGGGCGACCCCTTGCATTCCAAACCTTTGGCCATAGATTTCGGTTCGTCCGCAAAGAACCCGGATATCCGTATTCTGGTGGGCAGTAACCACGGCATGCTGCATATGTTTCAGGACAAAGGGGACTCGGTCAATGAGAGCTGGGCCTTTATGCCTTGGGAATTTTTGCCCAATCTGGCAACGCTCAGGGCCAATGTACCTTCCGGCGTGCATTCGGTTTATGGTTTTGATGGTTCACCCGTGGCTTATATCAAGCGCAGCGGCAATAAGATGGAGAAGGCCTGGGTATTTATGGGGCTGCGGCGTGGTGGCCGTGGTTACTACGCCATGAATGTGACCAATCCGGATAAGCCTAGCCTGATGTGGCATATCAGCGCAGACTCGGCCGGCATGAGTGAGTTGGGGCAAAGCTGGGCCAAGCCTGTGGTGACCACCATTCCAGGTCAGGGTGATAAGCCGGTGCTCATCTTTGGGGCAGGGTACTCTCCGGCCAAGGATACTCTGGAGGTCGGTGGCGCCGATAGCCAGGGCCGCGGGGTGTTCATTCTGGATGCCGAAACCGGCAAGTTACTGCACAGATTTGGCCCCAGCGGTGATACTCCAATGCCGGGGCTGAGGGACAGCATTCCCAATTCGGTCGCGATTCTTGACAGCAATGGTGATGGCGTTACTGACCGTATCTATGCCACGGATACCGGGGCCAATGTTTGGCGGCTGGATATGGCTGGTGCCGACACCAAACAATGGAGTGCCTTCAAGTTTGCTTCTCTTGGCGGCAGCACAGAGAATACCGACAGGCGTTTCTTTGCCGCCCCTGTGGTGGCGCAAACCATGTTTGGCAATCTGAGCGAGAACCGTGTCACGGTCAACGGCCAGTCAAAGACGGTGATTTCGGCGCAGCAGATCCCTTACGATGCCGTGGTAGTTGGCTCCGGACTCAGGCCATCTCCATCGAACACCAGTCGCTCGGACATGTTCTTTGTTCTGCAGGACAGAAATACCCTTAGTCAGAGTTTCAAGGGTAAGGCAGTGCCTCAGGCACTGACGTTGGCGGATCTTTACGATGTGACTGCCAAGTCGCCGACTTCAGAGAAAGAACATATTGCTTTTGGCCGCAAGCGCGGTTGGTATTACGACTTTACCCGCAATGGTGAAAAAAGCCTTTCCGATGCCAGTATCATCAAAGGGCGGGTTTTCTTTACCTCCTATGTGCCCGGCTCGCAGACCTCCACCAACCAGTGTTTGGTTGCCGGGCAGGGCTACCTCTATGGCTTTGATCTGCACAAGGGCACCCGCAGTTACACAAAAACCTATCTGGAGATGGGAGAGAGTGTCCCGGATACACCGCAGTTGGTTGTGCCGCCCAATATCAGGAGTGATGGCACTGTGGCCGATAGCTATATGTATTTGATAGGCATTGGCAATGCCGGCGAAAAGATGGAGAAGGTGAAGCCGGATCCAGGCTGCCCACCCGGCGATCATAAGTGTGTCGGCGGCGGCCCGTCTACCAACAAGATCTATTACTATCAGGCCAACTGAGGAGCGGATGATGAACAAGCTGATATTGTCTTTGGCCATACTCTTGAGTCTGCCCCTGGCTGCCGCACAGCCCAAGGGGCAACGTCAGGACTATAAGTGCCTGGTGGAAACAACAAGAGCGGCGCAGGAGATTATTCGGGTCTCCTGGGATCCGGCCAAGGCCGAGCTCTACCAGCGGCAGATGCCGGGAATGAAGCTGGAGCGGATAGGTAACCGCGGCAAACGCCATTATGTGCGTGAAGTGTTTGAGTGTGTGCCCAGAGAGCAGGCGTTTCGCTCGGACAGTGGCAGGCAGTTGGACGATTCTGAAGCCGGCCTGGGTTAAAGGAAATAAAAAACGGAGGCGTTTGCCTCCGTTTTTGTACGGTTTTTCTATTACTTGGTCATCCGCTTGTACTTGAGTCTGTGCGGCTCAATCACATCGGCACCGAATTGGTTTTTCAGCCAGGCCGAGTATTCTGTGTAGTTACCTTCGTAGAAGTTAACCTGACCCTCGTCTCGGTAGTCGAGGATGTGAGTACAGATACGGTCGAGGAACCAACGGTCGTGCGAGATCACCATGGCGCAGCCGGGGAATTCCAATAGCGCTTCTTCCAGTGCCCGCAGAGTTTCCACGTCCAGATCGTTGGTCGGTTCGTCGAGCAGCAACACGTTGCCGCCGGCCTGCAGCAGCTTGGCCAGATGCACCCGGTTACGTTCACCACCGGAAAGTGAACCGATGATCTTCTGCTGATCGCCACCACGGAAGTTGAAGCGACCGACATAGGCGCGGCTCGGGATCTCCAGATTGTTGATCCGCATTATGTCCTGACCGCCGGAAATCTCTTCCCAAACCGTGTTCTTGTCGTTCATCGAGTCACGGAACTGTTCCACAGAGGCGATTTGTACCGTATCACCTATCTCGATTTCACCGCTGTCGGGCTGCTCGGCGCCGCTGAGCATTCTGAACAGGGTCGACTTACCGGCACCGTTGGCACCGATAATACCGACGATGGCGCCCTTGGGAACGCTGAAGCTTAAGTTGTCTATCAGAATGCGGTCACCATAGCTCTTGGTGAGATTACGCACCTCAATCACCTTGTCACCCAGGCGAGGACCGGGCGGAATAAACAGCTCATTGGTCTCGTTGCGGCGCTGATAATCTGAGCTGTTCAACTCTTCGAAGCGGGCCATACGGGCCTTGCCCTTGGACTGACGTCCCTTGGCACCCTGACGCACCCACTCCAATTCCTTGGCAATCGTCTTCTGGCGGGCGCTTTCGCTGGCGGCTTCCTGCTTCAGACGGGCATCTTTCTGTTCCAGCCAGGAGGAGTAGTTGCCCTGCCATGGGATACCTTCACCCCGGTCCAGTTCCAGGATCCAGCCGGCGGCATTGTCGAGGAAGTAACGGTCGTGGGTAATGGCGACCACAGTGCCTGAGTATTCCTGCAGGAAGTGCTCCAGCCAGGCAACGGATTCGGCATCAAGGTGGTTGGTCGGTTCGTCCAGCAGCAGCATCTCCGGCTTTTCCAGCAGCAGACGACAGATGGCCACCCGGCGACGTTCACCCCCGGAGAGCACCTCCACCTTGGCGTCCCATTCCGGCAGACGCAGGGCGTTGGCGGCGCGCTCGAGAATATTGTCCAGATTGTGGGCATCCTGGGCCTGAATGATGGCTTCCAGTTCGCCTTGCTCCTTGGCCAGGGCGTCGAAGTCGGCATCCGGCTCAGCATAGGCCGCATAGACTTCATCCAGACGCTTGAGGGCGTTTTTGGCTTCGCTGACGGCTTCTTCTATGGTTTCCCGTACTGTCTTGTTGGGATCAAGCTGGGGCTCCTGGGGCAGGTAACCTATCTTGAGTCCCGGCATGGGACGGGCTTCACCTTCAATTTCTGTGTCCAGACCTGCCATGATTTTCAACAGGGTGGATTTACCCGAGCCGTTGAGACCCAGGACACCAATTTTGGCGCCGGGGAAGAAACTCAATGAAATATCTTTGAGGATCTGCTTTTTGGGCGGCACTATTTTGCCGACCCTCAGCATGCTGTATACAAACTGAGCCATATTGTTTCTCTGTTGTCCTGAACTGAGTTTTCCTAAACTGGCGGCAGTTTACCAATTTGACAGGGCTCCTGCCAGATGCGGCCGGATAGCGGCACCATTGTTCAGCAAATGAAACATAGTCATCTGCTGACACAAGGATTTTCATCATCCTGCGACTGGGATATTTGTCACACTCAGAGTAGAATACCGCGCAACCCTACCAATAAGATTTGCCAGCTGGAGTGACAGATGCTGAAGAAAAGTATGAACATTGCCGACTATGATCCTGAGCTGTTCAAGGCGATTGAGGATGAAACCCGTCGTCAGGAAGAGCACATTGAGCTGATCGCCTCCGAAAACTACACCAGCCCCAGAGTCATGGAAGCCCAGGGCTCACAACTGACCAACAAGTATGCCGAAGGTTATCCAGGCAAGCGTTACTACGGTGGTTGTGAGTATGTCGATGTGGTGGAGACTCTGGCAATTGAGCGTGCCAAGCAGCTGTTTGGCGCTACTTACGCCAACGTTCAGCCACACTCAGGTTCACAGGCCAACAGCGCGGTTTATATGGCGTTGCTGCAACCCGGCGATACCGTACTGGGGATGAACCTGGCTCACGGTGGTCACTTGACCCACGGCTCTCCGGTTAACTTTTCCGGCAAGCTGTACAACATCATTCCTTACGGTATCGATGAGTCCGGCAAGATTGACTACAGCGAACTCGAAACGCTGGCGCTGGAACACAAGCCCAAGATGATCATCGGCGGCTTCTCGGCCTACTCAGGCATAGTTGACTGGGCCAAGCTGCGCGAAATCGCCGACAAAATTGGCGCTTACCTGTTTGTCGATATGGCACACGTGGCCGGTCTTATCGCTGCCGGTGTTTATCCTAACCCTGTGCCGCACGCCCACGTGGTGACTTCGACCACTCACAAGACACTGGCCGGTCCCCGCGGTGGTGTGATTCTGTCGGCTGCCGACGATGAAGATCTGTACAAGAAGCTGAATTCCGCGGTATTCCCGGGCGGTCAGGGTGGTCCTCTGATGCACGTTATCGCCGGTAAAGCAGTGGCCTTCAAAGAAGCACTGGAGCCGGAATTCAAAACCTATCAGCAGCAGGTGGTTAATAACGCCAAGGCCATGGTTGAGGTGTTCCTCGAACGCGGTTACAAGATAGTTTCCGGCGGTACCAGCAACCATCTGATGCTGGTGGACCTGATTGGCCGTGAGCTGACCGGTAAAGAAGCCGACGCCGCTCTGGGCCGCGCCAACATCACAGTCAACAAGAACTCAGTGCCTAACGACCCCCGCTCACCCTTTGTGACCTCCGGGGTGCGTATCGGTACTCCGGCCATCACTCGCCGCGGTTTCAAGGAAGCCGAAGCCCGTGAACTGACCGGCTGGATCTGTGATGTGCTCGACAATGCTCACGATGACGCCGTTATCGAGCGCGTGAAGGGCCAGGTGCTGGAACTGTGCGCTCGCTTCCCTGTTTACGGTTAACCTTTTCAAGGGAATAGGATAAACTTCGATGGCCGCTGAATTCAGCGGCCATTTTTGTTTCTGCCATTTAGCAGCAGCCGCTGCCGGCAACTGAGCACCAGGAGGCATAATGCATTGTCCATTTTGCAGTGCGACGGATACCAAGGTGATAGATTCCAGGCTGGTGGCAGACGGTCATCAGGTGCGCCGTCGCCGGGAATGTACTCTGTGTCATGAACGCTTTACCACCTTTGAAGGTGCCGAGCTTGTCATGCCCAGAGTGATCAAGCGCGATGGCAGCAGGCAACCGTTCGATGAGGACAAGCTGCGCGGCGGTATGCTGCGTGCCGCCGAGAAACGTCCGGTTTCCATGGATAAGATTGAAGAGGCGATCAGCAAGATCAAGTCCACCCTCAGAGCCACAGGCGAGCGGGAAGTGACCTCGGAAATGATCGGCAATCTGATGATGGATCATCTTATCGAGCTGGATAAGGTGGCCTATATTCGCTTTGCCTCTGTGTATCGTGCCTTTGAAGATGTGTCAGAGTTTGGTGAAGCGATTGCCAAGCTGGAGAAAAAATAGGCTGTCAGTCACAGCCAACTGTTAAGTAACGGAAACCCCCATGTGGTCCAATACTGATATCGCCATGATGAGCCGCGCCATAATGCTGGCTCGCCGTGGCCGTTATACAACCCGTCCCAACCCCAATGTCGGCTGCGTCATCATAGATGCCGATGGCAAGATTGTCGGCGAAGGCTGGCACCAACGTGCCGGTGAGCCCCATGCCGAAGTACATGCCCTGAAAATGGCCGCTGACAAGGCCCGCGGTGCTACTGCCTATGTCACCCTCGAACCTTGCAGTCACTATGGTCGCACGCCGCCCTGTGCCGAAGCCTTAATTAAACATGGCCTCAAGCGGGTGGTGGTGGCAATGACAGATCCCAACCCTCAGGTGGCCGGCCAAGGTATCGGCATGCTGCAGGAGGCTGGGGTTCAGGTGCAGAGCGGTCTCTTGGCCGAACAGGCCAGAGAGTTGAATCCGGGCTTTTTATCGCGGATGGAGCGAAATCGCCCCTGGGTCACCCTCAAGCTGGCGGCGAGTCTCGATGGCAAGACGGCACTGGCCAACGGTGAGTCCAAATGGATAACCGGCCCCGAGGCGCGCCGCGACGTGCAAAGGCTCAGGGCCCGCAGTTGCGCTCTGCTCACCGGCATTGAAACCGTATTGGCCGATGACCCTTCCCTGAATGTCCGGCACGCTGAGCTTGGCAGCCTGGGTGAAACCCTCAGCGAGCAACAGCTTATTCAACCGCTGCGAGTGATACTCGACAGCAACTGCCGTATGCCGCTCGATGCCAGGCTGTTGCAAATTGCCAGCCCGGTGCTCTTGGTCAGCTGCCGTCCCTATGAGGATGAATTCCTAGCCGCTTTGCCGCCTTATGTCACCACTTTGGTGCTGGCCGGTGAAGGCAACAGGGTCGATATCGCGGCGCTGATGCAACACCTGAACCAGAGCTGCAATGCGGTGTTGGTCGAAGCCGGGGCAACGCTTTGCGGCGCCTTTATTACCGCCGGGTTGGCCGATGAGATGCTGCTTTATCAAGCCCCGAAACTGCTTGGCGCCGCTGGCCGAAACCTGCTGGCCTTGCCAAACTATCAGCAGATAGCCGATACCCCGGCGATACGGGTAACTGATCAACGTAAGCTGGGCAATGATACCCGGCTTACTCTCAAGATAGGTGATTGAATGTTTACCGGAATAATTGAAGCTGTCGGTACAGTGCGGACGCTGGAGCGCCGTGGTGATGATATTCGTCTGACTGTGGCCAGCGGCAAGTTGGATCTCAGTGATGTGCGTCTGGGCGACAGCATTGCCACCAACGGCGTGTGTCTGACCGTGGTTGAACGTCTGGCGGAGGGTTATGTGGCCGATGTTTCGGCCGAAACCGTCAGTCTCACCGGCTTTGACCGCTACAGCGTCGGCACCAAAGTCAACCTGGAAAAGGCGGTCACGCCAAACACCCGCTTGGGCGGGCACTTGGTCAGTGGCCATGTGGATGGTATGGCGCGGGTCATCAGCGTGACCCCAAGGGGCAAGGCGCTGGAGTTTTGGCTCGAGGCGCCCGTTGAGCTGGCCCGTTACATCGCCCATAAAGGGTCCATTACGGTCGATGGCGTCAGCCTCACGGTTAACGAAGTGGATGGCCGCAATTTCCGTCTCACCATAGTGCCGCATACCGCCAGTGAAACCACTTTGCTTGAGCTGCGCCCCGGCGATAAGGTCAACCTGGAGGTGGATCAGATAGCCCGCTATCTTGAGCGTCTGATGCAGCACAAAGAGGAAGCGCAGCCGAGCGAAGGTGTCACCCTGGCTATGCTCGCCAAGGCCGGCTTCATGCGCTAGATGTGCGCCAGCCCACTGGTTATCGCGCGCTAACAGGTTAGAATTCATTGATTACACAGAACAAGAGATAAAGGTCTTACAATGGCGCTACACAGTATCGAAGAGATCATCGAGGATATTCGTCAGGGCAAAATGGTTATCCTGATGGACGATGAGGACAGAGAAAATGAGGGCGACCTCATCATGGCGGCGGAGAAAGTCACCCCGGAAGCGATCAACTTCATGGCTCGCTTCGGCCGTGGTCTTATCTGCCAAACCATGACCAAGGCTCGCTGCCAGCAGCTGAATCTGCCGCTGATGGTCAGCAATAACAACGCCCAGTTTTCGACCAACTTCACCGTCTCCATCGAGGCCGCTGAAGGGGTGACCACAGGTATTAGCGCCCATGACCGCGCCGTGACAGTACAGGCGGCTGTGGCTAAAAATGCCACGCCGTCCGACATAGTTCAGCCCGGGCATATCTTCCCTTTGATGGCGCAGGATGGCGGAGTGCTGGTGCGCGCCGGTCATACCGAAGCCGGTTGCGATCTGGCGCGTTTGGCCGGTTTGGAACCTTCGGCTGTGATCGTGGAGATCCTTAACGAGGATGGCACCATGGCGCGCCGTCCGGATCTGGAAGTGTTCGCCAAGGAGCACGGCGTTAAGATGGGCACCATTGCCGATCTGATCAACTACCGTAATAACACAGAAACCACAGTGGTGCGTGAGGCCAAGTGCAAGCTGCCTACCCGTTTCGGCGAGTTTGAGCTACACACCTTTCGCGACACCATAGACAATCAACTGCACTTTGCCATGGTCAAGGGCGAGATTGTTGACAATATTCTGGTGCGGGTACACCTGCAAAACACTATTAATGACCTGCTGTTCTCTGAGCGCGACGAAGTGCGCAGCTGGCCGCTTGAGCAAGCCATGGCGCGGATTGCCGCCGATGGTGGCGTGCTGTTGCTGCTGGGTAACCAGGAGCCGAACGAGAGCATTATCGCCAAGGTCAAGGCTTTTGAAGCCGAAGACAAGGGTGAAGTGCCGGTGACTGCCAAGTGGCAGGGAACCTCCCAAAGGGTTGGCGTAGGCTCACAGATTCTGGCGACGCTTGGCGTCAACAAAATGCGCCTGCTCAGCTCGCCCAAGCGTTATCACTCTTTGGGGGGCTTTGGCCTGGAAGTCACTGAGTATATTCCCGGCGAATGAGCCGACAGAATTAATTAACCATTTCCGAATAATTGCATAGGGCGAAGGGGTAAATTGCGTGCTATCATAGCGCCACTTTTTGCCCCCGGCCGGGTGCTTTAGCTAAGTTAGGTAAGATAATGAACATAGTTCAAGGTAATATCGAAGCAAAAAACGCCAAAGTCGCGATCGTTGTATCCCGTTTCAACAGCTTTGTGGTTGAAAGTCTGCTGGAGGGTGCCGTAGACACTCTTAAGCGTTTCGGTCAGGTAAGTGAAGACAACATCACTGTGGTACGCGTACCTGGTGCTTTCGAGCTGCCTTTGGCCGCCCGTCGTGTTGCCGCCAGTGGCAAGTTCGACGGTATCATCGCCCTGGGGGCAGTGATCCGTGGTGGTACACCACACTTTGATTTCGTTGCAGGTGAATGCAACAAGGGTCTGGCTCAAGTGGGTCTGGAATTCGATATCCCGGTCTCTTTCGGGGTACTGACCACAGACACTATCGAACAGGCCATTGAGCGTTCCGGCACCAAGGCTGGCAACAAAGGCGGCGAAGCTGCCCTGGGTCTGCTGGAAATGGTGAACGTGCTGCAACAACTTGAGCAACAGCTGTAATACAGGAAAAAGCATGAAGCCTTCAGAGCGCCGCAGAGCCCGCCGTTTAGCGGTTCAAGCCATCTATTCATGGCAACTGAGCGGGAACAATATTGCCGATGTGGAGCACGAGTTTCTGACCGAGCAAAACATAGACGGCGTGGATGTCGCCTACTTCCGTGAACTGTTCACCGGAGCGGCAACCAAAAAGGCTCAACTGGACGAGTTAATTGCCCCCCATCTGGATCAGCGTCCCATGGAGGAGGTCGATCCTGTGGAGAAGGCCATTTTGCGTTTAGCGGCTTACGAGCTGACTTTCCGCAAGGATACGCCTTACAAAGTGGTAATCAACGAGGCTATCGAGTTGGCCAAGGCGTTCGGCGCCGAGGACAGCCACAAGTTTGTCAATGGCATATTGGACAAGCTGGTAGCTCGTCGCTGAACCAGAAAGAAATTAGACAAACGGTATCGTAAGATACCGTTTTTTCATTGGAAAACCGGGAGGCTGCGAACCTGTGGCCAAGTCAACAGTGAAAGAATTTCAACTTATCGAGCGCTATTTTCATGGTCGTGGCCAAGCGCGCAAAGATGTCCGCCTCGGCATAGGTGACGATTGTGCCCTGGTGCACCCCGCCGAACACAAATCCATTGCCATCTCCTGCGATACCTTGGTGGAAAATGTCCACTTCTTGCCGGACATGCCGGCCCAGGCATTGGGCTACAAGGCGTTGGCGGTCAACCTGTCCGATCTTGCTGCCATGGGGGCCGAGCCCGCATGGATGACCCTGGCACTGACCATGCCCAGTGTCGATGAAACCTGGCTGGAGCAATTCAGTGCAGGTTTATTTGAAGCGGCTGATTACTATGGTATTTCTCTGGTCGGAGGCGATACCACCCGCGGCCCGAGAGCCATCAATATCACGGTTCATGGCCAAGTGCCGGAGGGCAAGGCGCTCACCCGTAGCGGCGCCCGCGCCGGTGATTGGATTTATGTCACAGGTTCCCTGGGTGATTCTGCCCTGGGGCTGGATATTATCCGCGGTGAATTGAAGGCGAGGGCAGAGCACAAGGAATATCTGGTTAACCGCCATTATCATCCCTCCCCCAGAGTCCTGGCTGGTCAATCCCTGAGGGGCTTGGCATCGAGCGCCATAGATCTCTCAGATGGCTTGCTGTCGGATATCAAGCATATCCTCAAGGCATCGGCCGTCGGTGCGGTTATTGAAGTGGATAAGCTGCCGCTGTCCCAGGCGATGAAAGATACTGTCACAGCGGATGCGGCACTCGACTATGCCCTCTGTGGCGGCGAAGACTATGAGCTGCTGTTCACTGTGCCGGAGGCGCAGCGCGGCGCGCTGGAAACCGCCTTGGGCCATGCCGGAGTCAAGTTCTATCAAGTCGGCCAGATACTTGCCGGTAATCAACTCAGGCTACAATATCACGGCGAGGTATTCGAGCCGCAACAGACAGGATTTGAGCATTTTTAGATGAAGTGGTTTGCTCATGACGAGGCGCTCGCAAGGGTCAGCCTCAAGAACCCGGTGCATTTTCTGGCACTCGGTTTTGGCTCCGGCCTCGCGGCCAAGGCGCCGGGGACCTTTGGAACCTTGGCAGCCCTGCCTGTATATCTGTTGCTGTCCCAGTTCAGTTTGGGGGTGTATATTGCCGTGACACTGCTGGCCTGTATTGGTGGCATCTATCTGTGCGGCAAGACTTCCAAAGATATGGGGGTGCACGATCACGGCGCCATAGTTTGGGATGAAGTAGCAGGGTTACTGATCACCATGATTGCAGCGCCCGCCGGTGTACTCTGGTTGCTGCTGGGCTTTGTGTTGTTCCGCATTTTCGATATCTTCAAGCCCTGGCCCATTCGGGTGCTGGATGCCAAGGTACATGGCGGTCTTGGCATTATGGCCGATGATATTCTGGCCGGTATCTTCTCAATGCTATCACTGCAGGCGATTGTTTGGGCGGTAGGCTGAAACAGCCTTGAGCTGAAACGTATAAGCCTTGAGCTGAAATATATAAGCCTTGTGGCGGGTTTCAATCTCTTGATTCCTGCCGTTGACTCAGCATAGTCCGCTAACCCTCATTGAATACCAGGCGCCGTTGATTCGGCGCCTTTTTCATTGGTCTCTCCTTCTGCTCATATCTACCGGCTCGGTTTAAGGCCGTCACATG
This sequence comes from Shewanella sp. K8, assembly GCF_028823715.1. Taxonomy (NCBI): domain Bacteria; kingdom Pseudomonadati; phylum Pseudomonadota; class Gammaproteobacteria; order Alteromonadales; family Shewanellaceae; genus Shewanella; species Shewanella sp. K8. The sequence continues at coordinate 97,582 of NZ_JAPEHY010000006.1, read as the reverse complement.
AGTGCTTTATGCCTAATCCCCAAAGCCGACTATCCTTAAGGTATGGGGAAACCCACCCGGGGGCGTTATGAAAGGCTGGCCGGCCAATACTTTGTTCCGGCGCTGCGGCTGTGTAGGACTCTTGGCTCTGTTGTGGATCTTGCCTGGCTTAGGTGCAGACCACGTCCGGCCAAAGCCTTACTCCCCGGCCGCAGCGCCGACCATTACCCTGCTCAGTGTCAAAGGAGCCATAGGGCCTGGTGTCGGCGACTATCTGATCCGGGGGATAGAGAGTGCAGCTGCAACCCCAGGCAGTCAGTTGGTGTTGATCACTCTGGATACCCCGGGAGGCCTGGTATCCAGCCTACGGGATATCAATCAAGCGATTCTCGGCTCCAGGGTGCCGGTTGCCTGTCTGGTCTATCCATCCGGTGCCCGCGCAGCCAGCGCCGGGACTTACATCTTATATGCCTGTCATATCGCCGCCATGGCGAGTGCCACCAGTCTTGGGGCGGCCGCTCCTGTGCAACTGAGTCCCATGGGAAATGAACCACCGGAGCCCAAGCCGTCCGATAATGAAGCCGAAAAACCTGTGGGTGACAGCAACAGTCAAAAACTTGAGCGCAAGCAGCTCAATGATGCCATTGCTTATATTCGGGCACTGGCGGAGCTGCGTCAGCGTAATGTCGAGTGGGCCGAGAAGGCGGTACGTGATGCGGCAACCCTGACGGCCTCGGAAGCGCTGGAGGCCAATGTTATCGACTATATCGCCGATACGCCGCAGCAACTCCTGGCCATACTTGATGGCAAGTCGGTAGCCATGCAAGGTGGTGCTCGGATACTCAAAACCGAAAACGCCATAGTGCTGGATCGCAGCCCGGATTGGCGTGCCCGTTTCATCAATCTGCTCACCAACCCCAATATCGCTTACATACTGATGTTATTGGGGATCTACGGTTTGCTGCTGGAGTTTTACAGTCCTGGCGCCATGTTGCCCGGCGTAGTAGGGGGGATCTGTCTGCTGTTGGCCTTGTATGCCTTCCAGCTGCTCCCCATCAGCTATGCCGGTGGTGGTTTATTGCTCTTGGGAATTACTTTGCTGCTCGCCGAGGCCATGTTGCCGAGCTTTGGGATTTTAGGTTTCGGCGGCCTGGTAGCCTTTGTGCTGGGGTCGGTATTTTTGGTGGACAGTGAAGTTGAAGCCTTTCGTATCGCCTGGCCTGTGATAGCCCTGGTCAGCGTCGTGAGCCTGCTGTTTTTCCTGCTACTGATCAGCTTTGTGTTCAAAACTCGCAAATTGTCCGGAGTGGCCGGCGCCGAGGGGATGGTAGGGAAATATGCCAGGGTGATAGACGGCTTTCCCGGGCGCGGCCGGGTGCACTTTATGGGGGAAGATTGGCAAGGTGATTGCGAACAGGCCTTGAACCCCGGGCAACGGGTGCGGGTTTTGGGGCTTAAGGGGCTGGTACTCAAGCTGGCTGAGGTGAAAAGCGGTGATATCGAGCCGACTGAAAATCAACGCAGAGGAGACTGACATGGGCGAAGCTATCAGCAGTAGTTTGAATATTTCCTTTGGGGTGTTATTGGTGCTGTTTGCGGCCTTGCTTATCAGTATGTTCCGCATCCTCAGGGAGTATGAACGTGGGGTGATTTTCTTTCTTGGGCGTTTTTACCGGGTCAAGGGGCCTGGGCTTATCATACTGATCCCTGTGGTGCAGCAGATGGTGCGGGTGGATCTTCGAACCATAGTGATGGATGTGCCCTCTCAGGATGTGATCAGCCGTGATAATGTCTCGGTGCGGGTCAATGCAGTGCTCTATTTTCGGGTAGTCGACCCGCAAAAGGCGATTATCAATGTGGAGAACTTCCTCGCTGCCACCAGTCAACTGGCACAGACCACCCTGAGATCCGTGCTCGGTCAGCATGAGCTGGACGAGATGTTGGCCAACAGAGAGATGCTCAATGCCGACATTCAAAGGATCCTCGACTCCCACACAGATGCCTGGGGCATCAAGGTGGCCAATGTGGAAATCAAGCACGTGGATCTCAATGAAAGTATGATCCGCGCTATTGCCCGTCAGGCCGAGGCCGAGCGGGAGCGGCGGGCCAAGGTGATCCATGCTCTGGGGGAGATGGAAGCCTCGGAAAAACTGGTGGAAGCGGCGCAGACGCTGGGGAAAGAACCCAATGCCATCATGCTGCGCTATCTGCATACCCTGACGGAAGTTGCGGCAGAAAACAATTCGACTATCCTGTTTCCGCTGCCGCTTGAGTTACTGAGTAAATTAAATGGTGCATTTAAAGATTTAAACGAAAAATCAAAAAACTAGCCCGAGAGCTGTTTAAAATACCAGCTATTTACAATAGGTTTATATATTGTTACTTTGAGCAGTTATTGGCGTTTGTGATTTGCTCGGCAGTAGGCCCGCCGAGTCAGTGACTTGAAGTCACCAAGCGCCGATTATCCATAAAAGTGCTAGATACTCAGTGTTAAGGAAGACGCGCCATGTTCAACTTCTCGCAATCTACTAAATCTATCCCTGTTTCAGTATCCAAACTGTCGCTGTTACTGCTGCCTCTTATATTCGGTACTGCCCAAGCCGGGTTGGATGAAAGTTATCAGGCCTATCAACAAGCGTTGGAAAAGGGTGACAAGGCTCAGATAATTAGTGCTGCCGAGCAGGCCTATGCTGACGGTAAAGCCAAATTGGGTGCAACCGATAGGACGACTTTGGCGTTGTCGATGAATCTGGCCAAGGCGCTGCAACAGCCGCGTAATCTAATGTTGGACGAGCAGGGAATTGCCAATCAGCAAAGGAGCAAAGTCTTATATCAGCAAGCGTTGCAAAGCTATCAAGCGCTGTATGGCGAACAGGCCTTGGAAGTGCTCGACCCTCTGATGGGGCTTGCGCACAGCAGCAATCCCAAAGAGGCGGCTAAGCTTTACCAGCAGGCCATAGCCTTGGCTGATGGCAAAAATGACCGGCTGCTGTCCGCCGCAGTGCGTCTCGAAGCTTTTAACGATCTCGTTGTGACTGAGGTTTATGACCGCGAGGCTCGGGCCTATGCCCTCGATGCCCAGAAGATTTACCACGAACTTGCACCAAAGGATTCATTGCAGAGGGTCAATGCCGATACAGCTGTGGCAGCCATCTATCTGGCGGAGCAAAAGTACGCCAAGGCCGAACCTCTGTTGCTGGAAGTGATAGAGCAGCTCAAGGTATTACCCTTTGATGCGCCTGTCGCGCTGTCGGCTCATGCCTATCTGGTCGAACTCTATTCCCGCAATGGAGAAGAAGACAAAGCGACTCAACACTGTCAGGCGATAGGCAATATGCGCCCCTGGAGTGTGGATCAGGAGCAGCGGCCCTTGTTTCGTGCCGTGCCCGGTTATCCAATTCAGTACGCCAGGATGAGCCGAGAAGGTTGGGTCAACGTGGAAGTGACTGTAAACGAACAGGGCTTTGTCAGCCATGTGGAAGTGCTGGATTCCAAGGGTGGCAAGCAGTTTGAAACCGAAACCGTCAAAGCCGTGTCAAAGTGGCGTTATGCACCCAAGTTTGTCGATGGTAAGCCCGTTAGTGCCAAGACGTGGTCAAAGATTTCCTTCACGCTTTAAGGCCGCAGAGCTGATTGTAACCCAATAAAAACGCCGGCAGTTGCCGGCGTTTTTGTCATCCTCATCCTGAGTTAGATAAGGAAGACATTCAGGCTACAGGCGCCGTGGGCACCAACCACCAGGGCCTGCTCAATGTCAGCCGTCTTGGATGGGCCGGCAATAAACACCCCAAACTCACCCGAGTCCAAGATTATCTTGTCGGCCGCTTCATGCATGTTGGCGACAATGGCATCGGCTTCCAGTACCAGGAACAGGTTCTCACAGATAAAGGGCGTGATCCTGTGGGACAGAGATTTCTGACTGACCCAGATGGCACCATTTTCGGCAACACCCACTTGCCCCTTGATCACGGCATAATCGATATCACGCAGATCATGGCTGTCAGCGGGCACTTCACGGTTACCTGTTACCCCTTCCACCTGAGAAATCACTTGCTTGCCTTCGGCAATCAAGGCATCGACCTGCTGCTGCAGCTCGGTAAAACCACCACGCTTATGCAGCTTGCCGGCAACGGTTCCCAGATTGGTTTCAAACTGACCAATCAGGTCATCCAGTCGGGGGGCCACATCTATGGCCGGCATATTGTGTCCTTCAAGTGCACAGGACTTGAGGGCATCCAAAATAAGAGATTTGCTGGACATCTGATTAGCTCCTGTTTTTCTTGAACCAGGCCTCGAAACTGGAGGCGGGTGCCTTGGGCAGTTCACGATATTTACCCCAGGCGCCGGAGAACGGCTTGAGCAGGCTGCCGGGCAGTATTCTCAAGCCCAGTCTTGCCATACTCATGGAGCAGTTCAGCATAGTGGTGCTGGCCATAAACTTACCGACCAAAGGCATATAACTGCCTTTGCCATATGGCAGTTGACCCGACTCGGCTTTGAGGCGACGCTGACGGAAGATGATCTTGTCCAATGGCACCTTGGTGGGGCACACATAGGAGCAAGAGCCGCACAGGGTACAAGCCCAGGCGATGGAGTTGGTGTCATCGTGTTGAGCGCCGACGGCGATGCCAATCGGGCCCGGGATGGTGTAGTTGTAGCTGTAGCCACCACTGCGACGATATACAGGGCAGGTGTTCAGACAACCACCGCAGCGAATACACTTGAGCGACTCGGCCAGGATCTTGTCCTTGAGCATCTCGGTGCGGCCGTTATCCACTATGATGACATGCATCTCGCCACCGGCCTGTGGGCCGCGGTAGAAGCTGGAGTAGGTGGTTACCGGTTGTCCCGTGGCGTTACGGGCCAGGGTGCGCAGATAAACCGAGGCACTTTCCACTGAAGGTACCAGCTTGTCTATCCCCATGGAGTGCAGTTGCAGCTTGGGCAGGTTACAGCCCATGTCGGCGTTGCCTTCGTTGGTACAGACCACTACCGCACCTTTGTCGGCGATAGCCATGTTCACCCCAGTCATGGCGGCATCGGCACTGAGGAATTGCTCACGCAGATGGGCTCGGGCGGCGCGGGTCAGGTAAGTTGGGTCGCTGGCGCCGGCTTCTGTGCCCAGTTTTTCATGGAACAATTCGCCCACTTCCTCTTTCTTGAGGTGAATGGCGGGAACCACAATATGTGAAGGTGGCTGCTTTTTCAGCTGAATAATACGTTCACCCAAGTCAGTGTCTATAACCTCTATGCCCTTGCTCTCGAGGAAGGGGTTTAGGTGGCACTCTTCGGTGAGCATGGACTTGGACTTCACCAGTTTCTTCACCTGATGGTTGGCCAGAATCTCATGCACTATACGGTTATGCTCGGCGCCGTCTTTGGCCCAATGCACTTGAATGCCGTTCTGGATACAGTTGGCTTCGAACTCTTCCAGATACTTGGCCAGATTGGTCAGGGTATGCAGCTTGATAGCCGAACCCAGATCCCTCAGCTGTTCCCACTCGGGCAGGCTGCCGGCGGCGCGGTCGCGTTTTTCCCGCAACACCCACAGGGCTTTGGAATGCCAATCGACTCTGGACTCATCACGGCAGAAGATCTCTGCCTGGCTGGCGTGGGCGTTGGCCCCTTGTGTCTGTGACATGGCTATCTCCCTAAATGGCAGCGTTGAGGATCTGCGCCAGATGGCGGGTTTCAATCGGCAGCTTCTGGCGGCGGATCATGCCATCCAGATGCATCAGACAGGATGGGTCGAAACCGACGGCAAAGTCTGCTCCCGTAGCCGCATGGGCCTGAGCCTTGTCTTTACCCATCTTGGCCGACACTGCACCTTCATCCACCGCAAAGGTACCGCCGAAGCCACAGCATTCGTCGCGGCGATCCGGATAGGTGATCTCTATGCCGGGAATGCGTTCCAGCAGGGCTTCCATCTTGTTGTAACGTGGGCCCATATATTCGCTGGGGCTGGCGAGATCCAGCATACGGATACCATGACAGCTCAACTGCAGGCTCACCTTGTGAGGGAAGGCCTTGGGGAAGCTCTCTACCGGGGCGACATCGTGCAGGAACTCGGTCAGTTCGTACAGCTTGGCGATAACGGCTGCGGCTTCCGGGCTGTCGTCAAACTCATGGAAGTTTTCCTTGGCTGCCACCAGGCAAGAGGCGGCAGGACAGACGATAGCGTCGCATTCGACTCCCTTGAAGGCGTTGAGCAGCTTCAAAGTGGTGTTGCGGGCTTCGTTAAAACAACCCGAGTTGGTCATGGGCTGACCACAACAGGTTTGGCCTTCAGGCAGGATCACCTGGTGCCCCAGTTTCTCCAGCAGTTCCAAGGTGGCGATGGCCACATCCGGCAGCATCTGGTTGACCAGACAGGGAATAAACAAGGCTATCTTCATTTGGTGTTTCCTAATTGGATGTTGCTTGCGTTAACCGACATCATCTATGTCCGGTGTGGCCAGATGCTTTCTGACTCTGTATTTGAACATCACCTGACATAGGGTAAATATGCTTGAATATAAGCCTATAACCACACAATAAATAGTGCTAATTCAGTAAATGAGTAAAATCTTTTTTGCAAAAATGAGAATATTGTAACTAGCTGATTTTTATTGATTAAATATCTTGGTTTTTGTTTCGTAATCCGAACGGAAATCCATTATTTGACACAGATGAAAAAAGAGGGAGCTTAGTGCTCCCTCTCTCGGTTATCAGCGGCTGCATTCCTCCAGCAGATAGGCCAGGTGGCGGTATGAGATGCCACTGTGGTGGCTCAGGCCCACCTCACACATACGGTTGGCATAGTAGCCTTCCTTGAAGTCAGTGGGGATGAGTTTCTTGATGTTCCGCAGTGCCGAGGCGTTGATCTCAGGTTTGTAGAGACCTTTCTCACCGGCATAACCACAACAATCGACGCCGGCAGGGCGCAGTACCTTGTCGGAGCAGGCATCGGCAATGGCTTGCATCTTGGGTTCCAGCTTCATTTTGCGCGCCGAGCACCCCAGGTGCAGTGCCACATTGACTTTCTTGGTGAGGGTGAGTTTCGGCAATACCTTGTCGTGCAGGAATTCGACCAGATCCAGTAGTTCAACCTTGGGATTACCGGAAAGGGCACGGTAGGTACAGGAGAGGGCATCGACAACCACGGGCAGCTTGCCGCCTTCTGTCATGGCACTAAGTGTATCGATAAGCTCATCACGCTTCATGTCGGCATTTTTGAAATCCCCTTTGGATTCCCACATCTGGCCGCAGCACAGATTGCGGGTCTTGGCCGGCGTAATCACGTTATAGCCGGCACGCTCCAGCAAGGTCACTACCACTTCAGGTAGGGTGCGGTCATCGGGATCCAGCGGTGTTGGGCCGAAGGTGCGGCCGCCGCAAGCGGCGAAGTAGACCACGGTTTCCTGGTTGGCTTTGGGCGCCGAAGGCTTGGGCAGCTTACCGCCTTTGGGGAAGTCAGGGTTCCAGTAAGGCACTTCTTTGGAAATCGCCCGGCCCATGTTCATCAGCCCTGAGGTGATACCCGTGCCCGTGAGTTTGTGTATTGTGCCCAGGGCATCAAAGCCTGTGCTCAGCACCTGGTTGACGGCGCCCCAGTGCTTGGCCTGGAAGTCCAGAACCTTCTGCTCTGTGGTGGTGATGTAGGGAGTACGCAGCTTGCGGACCAGTTGGCCCATGCTGTTGTCTACCGGGCAGGCAATGGTACAGAGCTGACAGGCGGCGCAGGTATCCACCACATCATACTTGGCGGCGGCACGCATTTTCTCGGCCGCTTCCTTGTCGCCGCTCTGTTCTAGACGCTCGATTTCACGCAAGGTGGCTATCCGCTGTCTGGGTGACAGGTTCAGCGCCGAGGTGGGGCAGGTCTTTTCACAGAAACCGCACTCGATACACTTATCTACCAGGTCGTCCACTTCGGGACAGGGCTTGATATTCTTGATGTGCACCTGCTTGTCGTCGTTGAGGATCACCCCAGGGTTCAGCAGTCCTTCGGGATCGAAGATCTGCTTGATGTTTTTCATCAGGGTGTAGGCGTCACTACCCCATTCCATTTCTACAAAAGGTGCCACGGCGCGGCCTGTGCCGTGCTCGGCCTTCATCGAACCGTCGTACTTGTTGATCACCATATCGGCGACCGCTTCCATAAATTGATGGAACTGTTCGATATCGGCCTGGGAGCCGAATTTAGGGGTAATGATAAAGTGGAAGTTACCGGCCAGCGCGTGGCCGTAGATCACCCCTTCAGGATAGCCGTGCTTATGGAACAGCTCGGTCAGATCGTGAGCGGCACTGGCCAGGTTTTCAACCCGGAAGGCCACGTCTTCGATGATTACCGAAGTGCCCTTGGGACGCTCACCACCGATAATGGGGAATAGGCCGGAGCGCATGGCCCAATATTTACCGTAAACGGCCGGGTCACGGCTGAAGCTGATGGGGCGCTCGGTTTCAATATGCGCCAGCTTGGCGATAACGTCCTGGGTATAACGTTCCAGAGTCTCATCATCATTGGCGCGGGATTCTATCAGCAAAATCGCAGCGCCTTCCGGCAGTTCGGCCAGCCAATCCGGCATACCCTTTTTGCCTGTTACCGCCTTGATGGAGGCCCAGTCCAGCAGCTCGGCCGCAGCCACGCTTTCGCCCTGAATAGGGGGGATTGCCCGGGCTGCATCTTCCATATTGAAGAATACCGCCATGGCCGAGGCCTTGAATTTAGCTTCGTCCACTGTGTGATAGGTGACTTCGTTAACAAACGCCAGAGTGCCTTCGGCGCCGACTATGATGTGGTTGATGATATCGAAGGGATCTTCAAAATCCACCAGGGCGTTGAGGCTGTAACCTGTAGTGTTTTTAATGGCGAACTTTTTACGAATTCGCGCTGCCAGGGTCTCATTACCGCGAGCCATGGCACCCAAATCTGCCAGTGCCTTGAGCAGTTCGGGGTGTGACTGACGGAAGGCTTCTTTGGATTCTTCGCTGCCGGTATCCAGCTCTGTGCCATCGGCCAGCAGCAGTTTTACTGAGGAGATGGTTTGGTAGCTGTTTTGGGCCGTGCCGCAGCACATACCGGAAGCGTTGTTGGAGACGATACCGCCTACCATGGCCGAAGCCAGAGTTGCCGGATCCGGGCCGATTTTCTTATTCAAAGGTTTGAGGGCGGCGTTGGCATCGGCGCCAATAACAGCCGCACCCAGGGTGACCTTGTTGCTGTCTTTACTGATATCCAGAGTGCGGAAACCATCGAATCCCAGGATAAGCAAGATGCCTTCACCTATGGCCTGACCCGACAGACTGGTACCTGCGGCGCGGAAAGTTACCGGAGCGCCGTAGCTTCTGGCCACCGCCAGAGTACGTTTTACCTGCTCCAGCTCTTCGGCATGTACCACCACCTCGGGCACTATTCGGAAATAGCTGGCATCGGTTGACCAGGCAAAGCGGCGCACAGGATCATCACTGACGGCGGCTTCTCCCAACTGTTTACGCAGGTCGCGGATCACGGCTTCATAGTTGATAGACATAAGACATTTCTCTACACATTAAATTTGATAATAAAGGCAGCGCTAAAGGCGGCTGCCTTATCGAAGGATTATTATCGTTTTTAGAATCCGCCCCAGATCACCGCCAGGGTACCGGCCAGTAAAGCATAGCCAAGCGCTACGGGCATAGTCTTGCGGATGATTTCAGATTCGCGACCGGCCATACCGACCACAGTTGCTGCCGCGACCACGTTCATCACGCACATCATGTTACCGGCGTTGGCGCCAATACCCTGCAGTGCCAGGATCAGCGCGTGGTTGGCTCCTATATTATCGGCCACGCTGTATTGCAGGCCGGAGAACATCATGTTGGAGAAGGTAGCCGAACCCGATAGGAAGGCACCGAAAATACCGACTATAGGTGAAATCCAGGCCCAGACACTGCCGAGGCTTCCGGCCAGCATATCCGCCAGTGCTACCGGCATTGACTGCAGACCGGCACTGTTAGTGCCTGAGTTAAGGAAGATTTTCACCATGGGCACAGAGGCACCCAGAGAGATAATGGTTGGCACCATGGACTTGCAGGAAACCGTGACCGATTCTTTAATGGCCTTGGAGTTCATTCTGAACAGGAAGAAGCCCAGAATACACACGGCAACAAAGAAGGCGCCCGGTGCAAAGAAGGTGGCGAAGCTGGCCTTGAGCTCAGTGCCCAACAGGCCGGTCCAACTGATGTTGAAACCGTTCAGCCAGGCTTTCAGTGGCTGTACCACACGTGAAAGCACCAAGAGAGCGGCCATGATCAGGTACGGAGTCCAGGCGGCCAACTGAGAGAAGCGTGCCTTGGTTTCCACTTTAGCTGTTTCTGCTTCCTTGTCGTTTTCGGCAAAGTCATTCCAAGGGGTTTTCGGCAGTAACCAGCCTTTGCGGGCAACCGGGATAACCAGTGACATACCGACCAGGGCACCAATCACTGAAGGGAACTCTGGGCCGGCGAAGAAGTTGATCAGCCAGGCAGGAATGGTAAAGGCCAAACCGGCGAACAGGGCGAATTTCCAGATGGCAAAGCCTTCCTTGAAGGACTTATTGCGACCAAAGAAGCCTGTCAGCACAGACACCATTACCAAGGGGATCAGCGTACCTGTTATCAGATCTATGGTGATCATATGCATGGCAATGAACTGGGCATAATCGCTGAAGTGACCGCCATGTTCGGCAATTTGTGCCGCAGCCATGCTGGTACCGCCTTCGAGCAGACCCTGCTCCATACCAAAGAGCACCGGTAGACCGATAGCGCCGAAAGACACTGAAGTTGAGTCGGCAATCAAGGCAACCACGGCGGCCGCAACCGGTGGGATACCCAAGAGTACCAACAGAGGTGCACCGATAGCGGCAGGTGTACCAAAACCGGCTGAGCCTTCAATAAAGGAGCCGAACAGCCAACAGATGATGATCACCTGGACCCTGGCATCTGCGCTGATATTGGTAAAACCGGCACGAATGGTATCCATGGCGCCTGAATATTTCAGGGTGTTGAGCAGGAAGACCGCACCGAAGATGATGGTCAAAGGAGTAATCGCCGACAGCAGGCCTTCAACCACGGAGGCGGCCAGTAGGGTAGTGTCCATCTGCCAGATAAAAACGGCGGCCAGGGCGGTGATCACCATGGAGATTGGCATAGCTCTGGATGCGGGCATCCGGAGCAACACCAGGAACAGCATGACGCTGATCACGGGTGTCAGGCTTGCGAGTAACTGTAGAAATGTCATGGTTGCCTCATCATTTCATATGTTGCTTGTGCTTATTGTGGTGTTGAGAAAGTGCTATCGCCTTTCCCTTTTGTTGTTGTGCGTGCTTATCATGGTTAATTTACCCGGAACCAAAATGATCTGGATCATCTTGCCTTTCGTATGTGGCTTAAGTTTTTGGTTATGGGAGCAGTATCTCCGCCACAAAATGGCTAAATGTGATCAAGATCGCCTTTTGTTGGGCTCTTATATAACTTTGGGGAATAGAAATCTTGGAAATGACCCAAAACCCTTGGAATTATGGCTTTGTTTTGCTCAAAACGGTAATAAAGTGATCCTGTTATTTCATTTATGATGGAAACGCAGGCTTATATCGTAAAATTTGAATGTGATTCATGTCACACTAATTGAGTGTTTGGTGAAGTTGGGTTTTATGTGGTGTTGCTTATATTGTTAATAATCAACAGGTTGTGATTGTTCTGACTTTTGTTTATGAGTGATGCAGATCACTGTTTTATCGAGCGCAGTAAATTGTGATCTTGGTCACGTGAATGGTGTTTTACATTTTTTGAAAATAAATAACAAAAAAGCACCTTTATTCTCAGGTGCTTTAACTAAGTTGGATTGAGTGGCAAGCTGACATCGCCCAAGCGCCGGCTTCAAAAGAGTTTACTGCCCCAGCCCAATTTGTTGCGCAAGACGTGAAAGTAGTTGTGCCCCTTTGGGTGGATGAGTTTGAGCCGCTCCTTGCTGCGCTTCAGGATAATTTCATCGCCCGGCATTACAGATAAGGTGACATGGCCGTCACAGCTCACTTCCAGGTTTTCGCCGTTTTCCGGTGACACCACCAGTTTGATGGTGCTGGAAGCGTCGACCACTATAGGGCGGCAGGAGAGGGTATGGGGAAACATGGGCACCAGGATCAGCGCCTCGAGATTTGGGGTCAATATTGCGCCGCCGGCCGACAGCGAATAGGCGGTTGAGCCGGTCGGTGTAGACACTATCATGCCATCGGCCCGTTGGCTGTACATGAACTGGTTGTCGATATAGACCTCAAACTCGATCATATGGGCTATCTTGCCCGGATGCAGTACGGCCTCATTGACGGCGGTATTGCTGGCTTTGACTTCACCGTGGCGATAAACTTCGGCTTCCAGCAGGAATCTGTGTTCTGTGGCATATTCACCATCCAGCACCTTGGCCAGAGATTCTTCAAAGGCATCCGGCGGCAGATCGGTTAAAAACCCCAGATTGCCGCGGTTGACACCGATAACGCCGAGATCGAAGCGTGCCAGAACCCGGGCCGCGCCCAGCATATTGCCATCACCCCCGACGACTATCGCCAGATCACAGTGTTCGCCGATATCCAGTAGGTCTACCGCGCGCACATCTTTCCCGAGTTCGGCCGCGACTCTCTCTTCCACCAGCACATCATAGCCTTGCATTTTCAGCCAATGATGCAGGCGCTTGAGGGTCAGGTTGGTCCCCTGATGGTGGGGTTTTCCTATCAGGCCTATAGTATGAAACTCAGTGGACATAGATTTTGGGAACTCTGGGGGTTGAAACGGTCAATTTGATCCCCATAATATGCCCAGAGTATGCAGAAACAAAGCATTTTTAGCTGGAGTAGAAATGAACAAAGAGTCATTTAAAGCAGAGCAGGAACAGGTCGAAGAAGTGGTTGACCAGGTTGAAACCACCGAGGGCATAGCTGAGGAAGGCGGCATTATCGACGAGCTGACTCAGGCGAACTTCCGTATTGAGGAGCTGGAGCAGGCTTTATCTGACGCACAGGCGACAGTTGAGGAGCAGAAAGATTCTGTCATCCGTGCCGCAGCTGAAGTTGACAACATCCGTCGCCGGGCGGCGCAGGATGTGGAGAAGGCGCATAAGTTTGCCCTGGAAAAGTTCAGCAATGAGCTGCTGCCTGTGATCGATAACATGGAGCGTGCTCTGGTGGGTGCCGATAAGGCCGATGAAGCCACCAAGCCTTTGTTTGAAGGGGTTGAGCTGACACTGAAAAGCTTCCTGTCCGCGGTGGAGAAGTTCGGGGTCAAGCAGATAGATCCTATGGGTGAAGCCTTTAACCCTGAGCAGCATCAAGCCATTGGCATGCAGCCAAGCGCCGAGTTCCCGGCCAATACTGTGATGCTGGTTATGCAAAAGGGCTATCAGCTCAATGAGCGTCTGCTGCGTCCTGCCATGGTAATGGTGTCCAAGGGTGGTGAAGGTGTTGATACCCAAGCCTGATAGCGCACTAAAACGCCCATAGCGGCGAGACTAAAAAACCGCAGACTTATCTGCGGTTTTTTATTTGCAAGCAGGTTTCCAGCCATGAAAAAGCCGAGCTAAGCTCGGCTTTCTTGTTCCTGGGTTTTCTGGAGCCTGGGGGCTCTTGAATTCAGGAGCTTACTTCTGGCCAGCGGCCTTTTTGATAAAGTCCACTATCTTCGCCATAGGCACTTCCTGCTTTTCTCCGGTGCGGCGGTTCTTATATTCATAAACACCGGCATCCAGGTTGCGGTCGCCAATCACTATGGTGTGAGGCAGACCCAGGAGCTCCATATCGGCAAACATCACGCCAGGGCGCTCTTTACGGTCGTCGAACAGCACTTCGATACCTGCATCGGTCAGCTCTTTGTAAAGCTGCTCGGCAGTATCAGTTACTCTGTGTGACTTGTGCATGTTCATCGGCAGAATACCCACTGTGAATGGGGCAATCGCTTCCGGCCAAATGATACCGCGGTCATCGTGATTCTGCTCGATAGCGGCGGCAACGATGCGGCTGACGCCGACACCATAACAGCCCATCAGCAGGGTCTGAGACTTGCCATTCTCGTCCAGCACAGTGGCGTTCATGGCGGCAGAGTAGTTGGTGCCCAGCTGGAAGATATGGCCAACTTCAATACCGCGGGCGAACGCGTAAGTGCCTTTGCCGTCAGGGGTGGTTTCGCCTTCCACTACGTTACGGATATCGGCGGCGCTGGCCAGCGGCAGATCCCGCTCCCAGTTGATACCAAAATAATGTTTGTCGTCTAGGTTGGCACCGGCGGCAAAGTCGCTCATCACGGCAACACTGTGATCTATGACCACAGGAATAGTCAGACCGACTGGACCGAGAGAACCAGGGCCGGCTCCCAGCGCGTCACGAATTTCCGCTTCAGAGGCAAATTCCAGCGGCGCGGCAACCAGTTCCAGTTTGTCGGCTTTGACTTCGTTCAGCTCATGGTCGCCACGGACAACCAGGGCTATCAGCGGGGCCTCTTCGGTGGCGCCTTTGACTATCAGGGTCTTAACCGTCTTGGTGATATCCAGGCCAAACTGCTCAACCAGTTCGTCTATGGTCTTGGCATTGGGTGTGTCTACCAAGGTCATTTCCTGAGTGGGCGCGGCGCGCTCTGTGGTTGGCAGCGGCGCTTCGGCTTTCTCGATATTGGCGGCATAGTCGCTGCCATTGGAGTAGGCAATCAGATCTTCACCGCTGCTTGCCAGAACATGGAACTCGTGTGACATGCTGCCACCGATAGAGCCGGTATCTGCCAGTACAGGGCGGAAGGCCAGGCCCATGCGCGACAAGATGTTGCTGTAAGCCGTGTACATGGCCTGATAGGTATCATCCATGGTTTGCTGATCCAGATGGAAAGAGTAGGCATCTTTCATCAGGAACTCACGTGAGCGCATGACACCGAAGCGTGGGCGGACTTCATCACGGAATTTGGTCTGGATTTGATACAGGGTCAGCGGCAGTTGCTTGTAGGAGCTGACTTCTTTGCGCACCAAATCGGTAATCACTTCTTCATGGGTCGGGCCCAGAACGAAGTCACGATTGTGACGGTCTACAAAGCGCAGCAGTTCCGGGCCAAACTTGTCCCAGCGACCTGTTTCCACCCAGAGATCCCCCGGCTGTACCATGGGCATCAGAATTTCGATGGCACCGGCCTTGTTCATCTCTTCACGCACAATGGCTTCGACCTTGCGCAGTACGCGCAGGCCGGACGGCAGCCAGCTATAGAGGCCTGAGGCGTTGCGACGTATCATACCGGCGCGCAGCATAAGCTGATGACTGACTATCTCTGCATTGGCAGGGTTTTCTTTCTGTGTTGATAACAGGTATTGACTGACTCGCATTACCTTGGGTCCGAAATGAATTGAATGGCCGCCATTTTATCACTTGCTTTGATGATGTCACGCGGCCAGGGCGGATAAATTCCCCTTTCCTTGCTCGAATTTAGCCTGTCGGCTACTGATTGGCACCGGCGCTGCAGTTGCCGCCGCGGTTTTGGGCGCTGAGCAGGGCTTCTTCAGCCTGAAATACCAGGGTGTCCCAACCGAGTTGCCTGGCCGGTTGGATGTTGGCCACACCGATAGAGACTGTCAGTCTTGGGCTTTGGGCCTTGGCTCTCAGATTGGCCGCCAGCACAAATTGATTGAGGCTCTGGGCAATGCGGATACAGGCTTCCGGATCCCGGTCTGGCAGTAACAGTGCCAACTGAGATTGTTGCAATCGCGCCAGAAAATGTTCACCGCTAATTTCAAAGTCCAGCAGCCTTTGGGCCAAATGCAACAGGGTTTCGCTGGCAATGGCCTGATCGCTCTGAATGAGCAACAGGCCTATCCTGTGCTGTTTCACTACCGCTTTGTGCCAGGCCTGCTTCAACAGTTGGTTGAAGCTGCGGCGGTTATAGAGTCCTGTGAGTTCGTCTTGTTGTTGCTCGCTGGTCAAGGCACTCATTTGGGCCTCAAGAGACAACAGCGCATGGTTTATCTTGAGTGTTTCCCGATTCACGGCATTTGGGGAGTTGCCACCGAAGTTTTGTTCCGCCAATTCGCTGAGCTTGTGGCTGGTCTGCAACAAGGGTTTGAGTAGGTGGCGGCCAAGTACAGTCCAGGCCACAGTTTGACTCAGAACTATCAGCGCCAGTGACCCGAGGACTAGCCATAGCAAGGTTTGCATCAGCGATTTGCTGTTCTTTTGTGCCTGGGCATCCAGGTGGGTCAGCCCTATGCCGGACAGGCGCAGAGAAAGATTATCTATGGCACTTATCATGCCGGTCATATGTGGTGCTCTCAAAGGCTGACCACTCATCACTGACAGCTGTTGTCCAAGAGCCAGGGCCTCGTCATATTCTTTGGCCGCCAGGGTAAACTGACTCAGGGTGGTTATTATCTGTTGTTGTCTCTGCCTGGTTTCGTCGAGGATCGCCTCCCGCTCGTTGGAGGGATAGGTAGGCCAGTTGTTTTTGAGTTTCAGCAGTGCCAGATGCTGCATCTGGTTGGCTTTGATGGTTTGCAGCAGCAGTTTCTGATCCTGGAGCTCGGCGATATGGGCCTTGCCTGTACGCTCCATCACCCAGAGGCTGGCTCCGCCAAAAAACACTATCAGCCCGGCAAGCAGAAAAAAACTCAGTAGTAACCGGCTGCGGATCCCCGGCAAGCCAAGTGACGTGCTTCTTGGTGTTTGTGTGTTTGGGCGGGTTTGGCAATCCATGGCGCTCAACTTCCTCTTATTGATTTTTTTCACTGCCCGTCAGTGGCTTATCGCGTCTATCTCCCACTACTCTAGCAGGATTTCCCGCCATTATGGCAAACGCGGGTACCGACTTTGTGACAATGGCGCCCATGGCAATGACGGCGCAGTCGCCTATGGTAACACCATCGACGATACCGGCCTGGGCGCCAATCCAGACATCCTCGCCAATCGCAATCCCCTTGGATTGGCTGCTCTGACGATAGATGGGCATATCCGGTGCCATGCCATGATTGAAGGCGTAGATGGTGACATTGTTGGCAATACGGGTCTTGTCACCTATCACTATGCCGCGACTGCCGCCATCCAGCGAGCAGCCGTGGTTGATACTGACTTCCCGTCCTATCTGTATCGGCCCATGCAGAAAGCAGTTGGCGGCTATCATGGACTCATCGCCAAGGGTTATCGGCCTGCCGGGTTCGGCAAACAGCTCTGCCTCGGGGGCGATAAAGCAGTTTTGCCCTATGCTGATGGTTTCAAGGGCTTGGAGCCTGGCCTGAATCGCCTGTTGCCAGGGAAGGGCCCACTCGAGATGTTTGGGTTTGAGGCGATACCAGAGCCAGGGCATCCAGGAGAGGCGCCTCTTGTGTTGCGCCTGATAGTCATCAGCTGAGGGGGTAAAATCACTCATGCACCGGCGCCGGACGCTTTGGCACAAAAGGGCTGTATGGTTTCGACCTCAATGCCTTGCTCTTGGGCATGCCAGAAGATATCCAGATCATACAGAGCTACTTGATAGCGTTTGGGATCCGGCTTGCCTTTCTTGTAGGCGGGTCTCGGATCCTGGGCCAGTACCGCCTGAATGAGCTTATCCAGCCCGGGATAGCGTTTCTCGAGTCGGCTTAGTTGTTCTACAGCGAGATTGCTGAAGTTGACCTCAACCTGCTCGGGAGCCTGCTGCGCTATGCCGCCTATCGCCTCCGGTATCGCATCCGAGAAGGGGATGTAGGGCTTGATGTCGATTATCGGAGTGCCATCGAGCAGGTCCATGCCGGAGATCTCCAGGACCACCTTGCCTTTGCCTTGGTGGATCTGATGCAGCTTCACCACAGATTGGCCAATGCCATTGGGCCTGAAGGTGGAGCGGGTGGCAAACACCCCGAGCTTTTCATTGCCGCCGAGCCGGGGAGGGCGCACCGTGGTTTTCCAGCCCTGGGCCAGATTTTCATGAAAGCAGAACAGTAACCAGAGGTGGGAATACTGCTCCAGCCCACGCACCGCATCAATATGATTGTAGGGCGCTGTCAGTTCGACAAAACCGCGAACAAAATCCACCAAGCCCGGCTGACGAGGAATACCAAACTTCTGTTTATATGGTGTCCGGCAATAGGCAACCGCTTCTATCTGAGTCGAAAACCCCATAACGTCAGGCTTACTCCTTCGGGGTTGCCAGGCGAATAGCCTGGCCGACACACATGGCGCTGGTGTAGCAACCGGCTGCGGCTTCCTGGGTTTCGACACAGTTTTTAATGATAAGACCATTGGCCTTCATATCGGCGGCCGCCCGGCGCGCCTCAGTGCGGGCATCGGCCATGGAAGCCGGTACACCATCGAGCTCAGACTGACAGGCATTGCCTTCAACCAATCCCAGCACTTCATATTGGCCCGTTGGCCGGCTGCCATCGAACAGCTGTACTTCCGAGGGTTTGAAATACTCCTGGATAGCCTGGCTGTCCAGGTTGGAATTGAAGCTGTATTCCCCGGCGCAGCCGCCAAGCAGCAGTGCCAGAGTGGAGAGGAAAATCGGTTTCATGGCCTGGCCTTATAGTTATTCGTCCATGCTCCCGGCCATCCCGGGAGCTGTATGGGAAATTCTATCGCTTCAAATACTTTTGATAAAGCTGCCGATGACGATTGTTGAGATCCACCTGTCTGCCGTCGATAAACATCAGCTCTATCCGGCTGCTCATGGGGTCGAGAATATCGCCGCTGCTGACCACAATATTGGCCTGAAACCCGGGCACTACCGCCCCCAGGTTGTCTACCCCCAGTATCTTGGCGGCATCTTGTGTAATGGCCTTGAGCGCCTGCTCTTTACTGAGCCCCCAAGCCACGGTTTGGCCCGCGGCCAGCGGCAGGTTACGGCTGTCCCAATCGGAGCTGAAGCCGAGGGCGAAGGGAATACCAGCGCGCTTGAGCAATGCCGGTACTCTAAATGCCTGACCTATGGGCTCATCTTCTCGTAGCGGCAAGTCAAGCGTATGGGTATAGATGACACTTGCCTCTATTTCATTGAGCGCTGCGCCCAGGCGCCAGGCATCATAGCCACCGACCAGGGTTAACTTGAATCCATACTGACGGGCCAGGGCAATGGCAGCCTCTATCTGCTGCTGCCTGTCGGCATGAACAAATAGCCGCGCCTCCTGGCGATACAGAGGCAAGAGCGCTTGCCAGCGGCTGTCTTCAAGGGCGCCTTCACTGCCTTGCTGACTCAAGGCGTAGCGTTTACCCGCTTCAAAGTGTTTGTGTATCTGTGACAGCGCGTCCTGATAGGCCTTTTGTGCCTGCTTATTTGCCTCGCTGGTACCTTGTTTTTGCGGCGCAGTTGGCCAATAGAGGTGGAACTGTGGTTTGGATGGGACCTGGGCATCTTCTATGGTCCAGGCGTCCAGTGAGACCAGTGCCGATTGCCCGGCAATGCCTGTGCCTCTCGGCACTATCTGCGCGTGGGTGATACCGTTGGCCCGCACACTGGGCAGCAATTCCGAATCCGGGTTGAAGGCGCTGGCGGCTTCAAGCTGCGGATTGGCACTGCCCACATCGCGGCTGTCGACTGTTGGTCTGGCCATGGCTATCTCTACCAAGCCCAGGGTGGTATCCAGTGCTATGAGGCCGGGATAAAGGTGTTTGCCACTGAGATCAAATTCCCGGGCATTTTCGGCCGTTAATCTTGGGCCTACGGCGCTGATAACACCTTGCTCGAGCAGCACATCGGTATTTTCGAGTGTGCCTTGGCTGACGGTGTGAACCGTGGCGTTTTTCAATAATATGGCTTGTTGCTGACGCTCGGCCGGGAGCAGGTTATGGGCCTTTGCCGGTGCGAACATCAATAGCGAACCACCCAGCAGCAGATATACCAGCATAGATGCCATGCGTGGCAATAGAGGAAACTTGGTCACAGGCGGCTCTCCTTATTCTGGCCCCAGGCGTTGAATTGGGTATCGCATTGCCACAAGGGCTCTATGATTTCAGACGTTGTTTCGCCTTGAAGCCGCGCCGGGTCACTGCCAAGAATTTTCTGGATCAGCGCCTGGCGCTCGCCGGCGATAGCCTGGGTCATTTGCCTATCCTCAGCGCGGTCGAAGTAGCGTTTGCCGCCAATCCACACTGCCTGGCTCTTGGCATAAACCGATAGGGGGTTGGCATCCCAGAGCACCAAATCTGCCTGTTTCCCCTCTTCAATTGAACCTGTTATGGCGTCTATCCCGAGCTGCTTGGCGGGGTTGATGGTTACCATCTTCCAGGCATCTTCCTGGGACATGTCGCAGTATTTCACCGACTTGGCGGCTTCCTGATTCAGGCGCCGCTGCATCTCAAAGTCATCTGAGTTAATCGAGGTGAGCACGCCGGCATTCATCATCAAACAGGCGTTTTGCGGAATGGCATCATAGACCTCAAATTTATAGGCCCACCAGTCGGCAAAGGTGGAAGCACCGGCACCATGAGCCGCCAACTCGGGGGCCAGCTTGTAGCCTTCCAGTACATGGGTAAAGGCGGTGACCTTGAAATCGTAGGCCTCGGCGAGGCGCAAGAACATCAGGATTTCAGACTGGACATAAGAGTGAATATGCACATCGCGCTCGCCATTCAGCACTTGGGCAATCGCCTGTAAACGATAATCGGGGCGAGGGGAGAGCTGCTTACGTTTCTCCCGTGAGCGCAGCTCGGCATATTGGGCCTGGGCGTCTTTATAGTCTCTGGCGGCATTGAAAGCATCGCTCATCAGGGCCTTCACCCCCATGCGGCTTTGCGGGAATCTGCGGGTATAACGCTCACCCCAATTGCTCTGTTTGACGTTTTCCCCCAAAGCAAACTTAATCCCCTGATGGGCCTGGGTGAACTTGAGTCCCTCGGCCGACTCTCCCCAGCGCAGTTGAATGACTTGCGACTGACCGCCTATGGGGTTGGCGCTGCCATGCAGCAGATTGGCGGTGGTGACGCCGCCGGCCAAAGAGCGATAGATGGCAATATCATCCGGGTTAAGCACATCGGCTATTCGCACTTCTGAGGTGATGGCATCGGACATCTCATTGAGGCCGCCGTTGACGGCAATGTGGGAATGCTCATCTATGATCCCGGCAGTCAGGTGCATGCCTGCTCCCTCTATGACCTGATAACCACTCGGGGTGCTGAGATTGGTACCAACCTTTTCAATCTTACCATTGGCCATAAGCAGGTCGCTGTTGCCAATAATGCCGGCCTCGCTTGAAGTCCAGAGGGTGACATTGCGGATATGCAGTTTTTCCGTACCTGGCAGCTCACTGCGGCCATAGGCTTGCAGTGGACTCGTCAAACGACTGAGATACTCGGGTTCAGTCTTTGGCCCGGTCTTTGACACAGTTTTGGGGCTTGTTGCCTGAGTATTTGTCCGTGTATCCTCTTCTGTCTCTGGCATTAAAGGCGCGTGCGGCAATCTTGAGCCGGCCAGTTGAGTCACGGCGCCATCGGCACTCAAGAGTCTTCCTCTCAATCCTTCATCATCTTGCCATAGAGTCAATCTACTGATGCCATTTATACCGGCACCCTGCAAATTGACGCTGAAACTCAGACGTTTGCTGTCGGCTGTCAGGTGAGCAAGCGCTATCTGTTGATCGCCACTGCTGAGGTTGCCCCTGAGTTTTCGGGGCGTTTGCTGGGTCAGTTGCAGCTCAAGATCCAATTCCAGTTCAGCCAAATGCAGGCGATAACTGCCTTGCCACTGGAATCCCGGAGCCAGCTGTTTTTGCTCTTCACCCTGCAGCCAAACGCTGACTATTTCGCCATCCTGAAACAGATTGCCTTTGGCTATCACCAGATCGGCCATATAGCCGGGCGCCAGTTTACCGACCAAATTATCTATGCCGGCGGCCGCAGCGGCTTCTGTGGTCAGCGCTGCCAATGCGGTTTCTTCGTCGAGACCGGCTTGCAGCGCCATTCTCAACCTGGGCCAAAAGGCTTTACCGTCCATGCCGTATTGGGTGAAGGAGAAAGGGATATTGTTGGCGGCCATCACAGCAGGATTGCTCGGTGCCCGCTCCCAGTGTCTCAAGGTTCTGAGTGGTACTTCCCTGGCATTGTCTTCATCACTGACCTGAGGGGCAGCGGGGAAGTTCAACGGCAATATCAACACGGGTCGATATTCTTGCAGTTCTCTCACTCTTGCATACTCCTGGCCATTTCCCAGTAAGATTGGCTGGATATCTTCTTGGCTCAAGAGTTTGGCTGCACGCAACTGGTTATTGAGGTTTCGGGTGTCAAATATCGCACCACGAGTTTTTATATCGTGCAAGCGCTCAAGGGCGATATTAAATTCCGGTGACAATAAATCCTCGCGACCGGCTGCTTTCATTTTATTCTGGTTATACCAGTTGGCATCACTGAGAGTCTGTCTTATTAACGCTATGCTTCCCATCAGGGAGTTGGGGTAGTCCTGTGGTGAATTGCCTTTATCAAAAGCCATAAAATGTCGACTTTGGGGATTATATATCAGTTGATTGCTATTCTTGTCCGCCAAAGACAGTGAAACACCAATTCCCCTGAATATTCCGTTAAGATGAGCACTCTGAACGCTGGTAAAGCCATTGCTTATCCAATTTGACGCGGCTTCTTTATCTGCCAATACATAGGAAAACCATTCTTTCTCTGCGTGAATAGCCCCATTTGCAGCCACAGCCCCTTTGGGGTTTATCCGATAGACAGGGCCTTCAATAGTTGCCGGCGATTCTGAATACTCCAAGCCATATTCGGCAAAGGGATCGATAAACCCCGGATAGATGGTGTAACCATTGAGATCTATCTTATAAGCATTTTGTGGAATTTCATTATTGGAAATAACTTGCTTTATCCGGTTATTTTCAATAAGCAGGGTAGCGTTATCCAATTGCTTACCCGGGGAGAGCATGAGTTTGGCGTGGGTTAAGGCGGTCAATCTCGGAGTATTGTCTGTCAGTTGCGTTTCATCGGCGTAGGCGCTGCAGGCCACAAGGCTGATAAACAGCAGTTTTGCGGCGGGGAAAGAGGGTTTCATCTGTTGTGGCTACCTTGTCATTATTCTTTTGGGGAAAAGTCACAGCTATCAGTAAAAAGATATGAACATCAGTATATATTCACTACTTTTTTACCAAAGAGTTACAGATATCCATAATACAAAAAGGTATCTGAGGCCGACGGGATACATGGCTGTGTGCTGATGTCCATAAAAGTTAACCCAGTAAAAATGTAAATGCCAAGGCGTAATTGTAAGGCTTTTTAACAGATGCCAGACGTCTATCAGACATAAAAAAGCCCCGACACTGTCGAGGCTTAAGTAAATAGATGCCTGATTAGATCAGGAAATCATCCATTGAACGACCTTTGTCTACTTCGTTCTTGAATACAGTTGGCATACGGCCTTGACCGGTCCAAGTAATAGTTTCACCATCTACAACGATTTTGTATTTTGGTGGGCGAGGAGCACGCTTCTTGGGAGCAGCCTTGGCGGCAGCAACATTACCCAGATCTTCAACAGACAGGCCAACGGCTTCCATCTGCTTACGGATATCTTCTATTTTAGAAAGACGTTCAGCTTGTGCCTTTTCTTCTTCCTTGGCTTCCTCTTCACGATCAATAATGATCTTATCCAATTTGGCAGCCAGATCGCGCAGATCTGCAACGCTCAACTCTTTTACTGCGGCCTTAAAACGACGACCGTGAGTCAATATATCAAGAAAATCGCTCATAAGTATTTTGGTCCCACGCTAATTTATAAATTGGGTTATGGTGAACATCGCTATAAATAATAGAAACTATAAGAGTCTGGATCAAATATTTTTACGCCAATTGACATTAATTTCTTTATTTAACTCAATTCTACGACCATGAAAGTTGCCAAGTGTTCAAAAAACTGGCCTTAAAGTGTGACAGAAGTGACAAACGAGCGTTTAAGTTGCTGTTGACGTTAACGTCAACAGCACGTAAAGTTGAGCCATCCTGTACTGATGGCCCTGGTATCATCGGTACGCAACCCACATTAGATACAAGGTGTAGGAAGGAAACCCTATGAAAGTATTGGTGCCAGTAAAACGTGTGGTCGATGCCAATGTGAAGGTCAGGGTCAAGGCCGACAACACAGGCGTTGAAACAGCCAACCTGAAAATGGCGTTGAATCCATTTTGTGAGATTGCGGTAGAAGAAGCCGTGCGTCTGAAAGAAGCCGGCAGTGCTTCTGAAGTTGTCGTTGTCAGCATAGGTCCCAAGGCGGCACAGGAGCAGCTGCGTACCGCACTGGCTCTGGGTGCCGACCGTGCCATTCACATCGAAACCGATGAAGAGCTGGTGCCCCTTTCTATTGCCAAACTGCTCAAGGCGGTGCAGGACAAGGAACAGGCGCAACTTATTCTGCTCGGTAAGCAGTCCATCGACGGCGATAACAACCAGACAGGACAGATGCTGGCGGCGCTCGCCGGTATGCCTCAGGCAACCTTTGCATCTGAAGTGAAGCTGGAAGGCGAAACTCTGCTGGTCACCCGGGAAGTGGATGGCGGCTTACAGACTCTGTCCATGCCTCTGCCTGCCGTGGTCACCGCAGATCTGCGTCTGAATGAGCCCCGCTATGCTTCTTTGCCCAATATCATGAAAGCCAAGCGCAAGCCGCTGGAGACCATGAGCATTGATGACCTGGGAGTGGCGCTCAAGCAGCACGTACAGGTGTTGGACGTAGCAACGCCGGCCAGCCGTCAGGCGGGTGTGATGGTGGCTTCCGTTGAGGAGCTGGTGGACAAGTTGAAAAACGAAGCGAAGGTGATCTAAATGGCCGTATTAGTAATAGCAGAACACGATAATACCAGCCTGAAACAGGACACAGCCAAAGTTGTCGCCGCAGCCAAAGCCATAGGGGGAGATATTCACCTCTTGGTTGCCGGTCAGGATTGTAAGGCCGCCGCCGATGCTGCCGCCAAGCTTGAAGGCGTCAGTAAAGTACTGCTGGCCGATAACCCTGCCTATGGTGCTCATCTTGCCGACAATATTGGTGAACTCATCTTGTCTCTGAGTGGCGACTACAGCCACATTCTGGCTGCAGCTTCAAGCCAGGGTAAGGACATACTGCCAAGAGTGGCGGCTTTGCTGGATGTGGCTCAGCTTTCTGAGATCACCAAGGTGATTGATGCCGATACTTTTGTCCGTCCCGTCTATGCCGGTAACGCCATGGCGACCGTTAAGAGTCTGGACGATAAGAAAGTGGCCACAGTACGCGCCAGCGCCTTCGACGCCGTTGCCGAGACAGGCTCAGCTGAAATCAATCAGCTCGATAGCGTCTTTGACGCCAAGAGCAGCTTTGTATCCCAGAGCCTGACCGAGTCGGCTCGTCCGGAGCTTGGCAGCGCCAGAGTCATTGTTTCCGGTGGTCGCGGTATGGGTAGTGGCGAAAACTTTGCCATGCTGGAAGCATTGGCCGATAAGCTTGGCGCCGCCGTAGGTGCATCGCGGGCAGCAGTGGATGCCGGCTTTGTTCCCAACGACCTGCAGGTTGGCCAGACGGGTAAAATCGTGGCGCCAGAGCTTTATATCGCTGTGGGTATCTCCGGGGCGATTCAACATCTAGCCGGTATGAAGGACTCAAAAGTCATTGTGGCCATCAATAAAGATCCTGAAGCGCCTATCTTCCAGGTTGCCGATTATGGCTTGGAAGCTGACCTGTTTGATGTTGTGCCTAAATTGAACGAGTTGATTTAATCTGTGATCTAGGTCACGATAGGCGGCTTTGGGGTAGCATCCTCAAAGCCGCCTATGTTTTTATGTGCCTCACGCCTGACATCAGGCGTCCTGAGAAGTAGAGGCGCACTAAATATCAGTAGCGGTAAGCAGGGTGATTCCGTTTATGTATCGCGAAAGGATTTGGTGCCGAAGTGGTTGCGACTTATCAAGGTCCACCGCTGGGGCTGTTACCAAATAGGGGCAGCACTGCCATAGTATATTCTGTCGGGATGACAGATTGATGTTACTATGGAGCGCTACTGAAAGGACAGGTGCTACTCGGTATGCCATTGCCTTTTCCCACCAGTTCAGTTGCCCTCCATTCGTATTTAACGAAGAACAAGACTCAATGACACTAACAAGTTATGCCGATTCGGCACTCTCTTTGTTGCCGCCGGTTGTGGCAATTTTATTGGCGATCCTCACCCGTCGGGTGCTGTTATCGCTGGGACTGGGGATATTGATTGGAGCCCTGTTGCTCAATCAATGGTCGGTATTGGACACCGGGGTTTATCTGGGGCAAAGGGTGCTTTCCCTGGTATGGGACGATGGCGCTTTCAATGCCTGGAACCTGTATATTCTGGGGTTCCTGGTGCTGCTGGGGATGATCACTGCGCTGATCACCGTCAGTGGCTCGGCCAGAGCCTTTGCCAACTGGGCCAGACAGCATATCCGTAATCGCCGTGATGCCAAGCTGCTGACCATGTTTCTCGGCTGTGCGGTGTTTATCGATGACTACTTCAACAGCCTGGTGGTGGGCAGTATCGCTAGGCCTCTGACCGACAGATATTATATCTCCCGCTCCAAACTGGCGTATCTTTTGGATTCTACCGCGGCGCCCGTGTGCGTTATCTCGCCGGTGTCCAGTTGGGGCGCCTATATTATCGCCCTTATCGGCGGCATTCTCACCGCCCACGGGTTTACCGAGACCGGACATCTGAGCGCTTTCGTGCAGATGATCCCGATGAACTTCTATGCCCTGTTTGCCCTGGCGCTCTTGCTGTGCGTCACCTTTATGGAGCTGGATATCGGCGCCATGCGCAAACACGAGCTCAACGCCCGCAAGGGCAATCTCTATGATGAGTCCAAGGGGCTGCCACCCGGCGCCAATGCCGATCTGCCCGAGGCGGAAACCGGCCAGGTGCACGGCCTGTTCCTGCCCATAGGTGTCTTGGTGGTGGCGACCTTCTATTTTATGGTTTCCAGTGGTGCCGATGCCCTGGCGGCAGAAAGCCTGCCTTTCAGTATCATAGGTGCCTTCGAGAAAACCGATGTGGGCTCATCTCTGTTCTTTGGTGCTTCCATCGGTCTGGTGGTGACGCTGCTGCTGGCCTTTATCCAGAAGATTGAAGCCAAGATGATCCTCAAGGCACTCACCTCGGGTGCCCGTTCCATGTTGCCGGCCATCTATATTCTGATGTTTGCCTGGACCATAGCCGGGATCATAGGCTCACTGGAAACCGGCAAGTTTATGGCCAGCCTCGCCAGTGGCAATATTCCCTTTGCCTTGTTGCCGGCCGTGCTGTTTATTTTGGCTGGGCTTACCGCCTTTTCTACCGGCACCAGCTGGGGCACCTTTGGTATCATGTTGCCGATTGCCGCCGATATGGCCATGGGCAGCCACAGTGGCATGATGTTGCCTATGCTGGCCGCCGTGCTTTCCGGGGCTGTGTTTGGCGATCACTGCTCGCCGATATCGGACACCACGATTCTGTCATCCACAGGTGCCAGCTGCCATCATATCGACCATGTGCTGACTCAGTTGCCCTATGCGGTCTTGGTAGCAGTTATTTCCCTCGGCGGCTATATAGTACTCGGCTTTACCGAGTCGGTATGGCTTGGGCTTGCCAGCAGTTGTGTGCTGTTTATGCTCGGGCTGGTGTGGCTCAAGTGGCAGCAGCCCAAAAACAGTGCTGCCTAACCGGCCAATTAAAAAACGCTGCCTCGGCAGCGTTTTTTGTTACCTATATTTCAGGGCCATTGGAGTTGGAGGCGTACTCTCGTCTTGGATATTCAGGCTAAATACCTATTGATTCAAACTGGCCTCGCCAATTATTTTTGTGGCAGCTCTATTGAGTTTTCCGTGATGACGCGAGCCGATGCCGAGCGGGCAAACAGAGTCAAACTCGTCGCTATGGCCAGAACAATAACCGTCGGGACAATCCAAGCTGCATAGCAAGCGTATAAGGGTAGATATTGGTTCAAAATTGCATCCAGGTTGGCAGGCATACTGCCGAGAATATGCAAGGCGTCCAGAGCGCCAAAGATCAACGCTGCCGCTAAGGTTGCAAGTACGCCAGACATGGACACAAGGCGCCGTAGCGGCGCAATCAACAACAAGGCAATCGCAATCGGATGCAGGGCTACCACGACGGGTTGGGTGATCTGTAAAAGTTGCTCCAGACCAATATTGGCAACCAATGCTCCAATTATCATGGTGACCAGCACACTGTTACGGTAAGACACGTTACTGAATGTGCGGCTATAAAACTCACTGCCGGCAGTCGTCACGCCGATTATCGTCGTCAGGCAAGCCAATATCATCACTGCCCCCAACAGCAAGGTACCTAAAATACCAAAATGTGTTGTGGTAAAGGTGGTCAGAATATCCCCGCCGTTACTGTATTCACCGACGCTGCTGGCGCCGATATAAGCCAGGGAGATGTATACCAGTGCCATAGCCACAGCGTACATCAAGGCGGCAATCAGGGTATACCTGGTAATCGCCTTTGGCTGAGTGACACCCATACTTTTAATCGCGCGGAAGATAACCCATCCAAAACCGATAGAGCCCAAGGCGTCCATGGTCATATATCCTTGAGTCACACCTTCGGCAAATGCGCTGCTTACATAGGCGCCGGTCGCCTGGGAAATGCCTTGACTCGGAAACAACAGTGCGGCGATAGCCATTGCCAGTAGGATAGCCATTAGCGCCGGCGTCAACCACTTCCCCAGGTTGTCGACCAGTTTGCCCGGATACAGGGAAAACAGCACAGCGATAATGCAGAAGATAATTGAAAAAGGACCCAGAGCGTTGTCACCGAAAAACGGGCTAAAACCGAATTGGTAAGCGACTGTGATGGCGCGAGGAATGACAAATGCCGGGCCAATCACGATAAATACCATAATCCAGAACGTGGTAGCCAGAGGGCGGGGAAGTACTGAAGTCAGGTTATCGGAGCCCCCCACCAGGGCCACAATGACCAAAGCAAAGGCGGGTAAGCCCACACCGGCCAGTAGAAAGCCCGCCATGCCCTGAAACAGGTTTTCGCCTGCCTGATAACCCAAAAATGATGGGAAAATAAGGTTGCCGGCGCCTAAATACAAGGCAAAGGTCATAAACCCCAAAGCGGCTATATTGCGTGCACTTAACATAGTCTTCCTCAAATATGTCAGCTTTGAAGTAACCAGCAAGTGAGCGTTTTGATGACTCTGCCAGCGACTCTCACTGACAGAAAATAAAAGATAATAGCCTGTCAGCCCCGGTTGAGTTCCAGAGAGAGCAGGAGGAGATTGGCGACGGTCACTTGTTGGCGACTAGGCTGCAAACAACTTGTGGAAGTGACCAATGACATACAAAATCCAGGCTGACAGAAAATACGGGAGGAGGCTCCTCCCTGCGTGGATCCCTTATAAACCTATCTCTTGGAACCTGGCAAGCCTTAAATAGTGGATAGTGCGTATTTCAACATTTTCTCCACTCACAGGAATAAGCCACTAAAAATTCTTTAAAGAAACATTAACGATTCAATCCGACTTCGACAGGCCCCGGCATGCCTTCAGTCAGATGCCTTGAACGGCAAGTTGCTGTGCAAGCCACTCTCTACAAAAGAGAACGCCACGAGGACTTATTCGCACCTTCCTTAGGTATCACGTGTCCATTTTCAAGGGGTTGCAAAATAGACCCGGCCCTGATTACGGGGAGAATGAGTGCCGGTGCTGGAAGTCGAATGGCTTGTCATAAAAAAACACCTGAGCCGGAAGACTCAGGTGTTTTTCTGCTTAAGTCCGAGGTGTAATCTCGCCCCTCGGACTTAAACTGTTGTCAGCGCTCACTTATCAGAGCAGACCACGACGCTTGAGCAGGGCATCGGTTGTCGGCTCTTGGCCACGGAAGTTTTTGTAAGCTTCCATAGGTGGCACGCTGTTACCCACTTCGCGGATAGTCTTGCGATACTTCATGCCGATATCCCGTTTCAGGCCGCCTTGGGTCTGTACATAGGCAAAGGCATCGGCCGCGAGGATTTCGCTCCACATATAGGCGTAGTAGCTGGCACTGTAGCCACCCGGGAAGGCATGGGCAAAGTAGGTCGACTTGTAACGTGGTGGCACGGCTTCAATGTTCAGGCCGTGCTTTTCAAGCGCCTTGGCTTCAAACTCGGCGACATTCTGCAGCGGTGCGTCCTTGTCCAGTGAGTGCCACTCCATGTCTACCAGGGCGGCTGCCATATACTCCAGGGTGTCGAAGCCCTGGTTGAAGCTGCGGGACTTCAGCAACTTGTCCAGCATCGCCTTGGGTAAAGGCTCGCCGGTTTGGTAGTGCTTGGCATAGTTGGCCAACACTTGTGGATGACCGGCCCAGTCCTCTTCGAAGGTGGATGGGAACTCGACAAAGTCACGGGATACCGCAGTACCGGACAGGCTGGGGTAGGTTACTTTGGAGAACATGCCGTGCGTACCGTGGCCCAACTCGTGGAACATGGTGGTTACTTCGTCATAGCTGACGAAGGTGGCTTCGCCTTCCGGTGCCTTCTTGATGTTCATCACATTGACCACCACAGGCTTGTCGCCCTTGAGCAGGTTCTGGTTGACGAAAGAGCTCATCCAGGCACCGCCGCGCTTGCCTTCACGGGCGAAATAGTCGCCATAGAAGATGGCCATGCTGCTGCCGTCGGCATCGAACATTTCCCAGGCTTTGACATCAGGGTGATAAACCGGCAGATCCGGCCGTGGCTTGAAGGTTACCCCATAGAGTTGGTTGAGGGTAAAGAAGACGCCGTCTTCCAACACTCGATTGAATTCGAAGTAAGGCTTGAGGCTGGCCTCATCCAGATCATATTTCTCCTGGCGCACCAGTTCGGCATAGAAGGCCCAGTCCCAAGGCTTGAGCTGGAACTTGCCACCAGTCTTGTCGATCATCGCCTGGATATCGGCGGCTTCTTTCTGGGTGTTGGCGACAACGGCCGGCACCATGGAGCCGAACATCTCATAGACGGCCTCGGGTGTCTTGGCCATCTGTGGGCTCAGGCGGTAACTGGCCCAGTTATCAAATCCCAGCAGGGCGGCGCGTTCGGCGCGCAGTTGCGCCAGGCGGGCCACCAGAGAGGCGGTTTCGTTTTCACCTTCAAGGCCGCGGTAGGCCGAGGCTTCCCAAATCTGTTTTCTCAGCTCTCGGTTTTTCAGCTGAGCCAGCACAGGCTGGCGAGTGGTGTTGGTGATGCTGATCAGGTATTGACCATCGAGCCCGGCTGCCTTGGCATCGGCCGCGGCATTGCGAATGGCCGAGTCGGACAGACCCTCCAATTGAGCAACGTCAGTAACAGTTACGGCGATTTCTTTGTTCATCCGCATCAGTCGTTGCTGGAATTCGTTCACCAGCTTGGACTGCTCTTCGTTCAAGGCGCGGATCTGGGCTTTTTCGTTCTCGGTCAGCTTGGCGCCGGCAAGCACAAAGCGTTGGTGGTACACCTCAATAAGGCGCACTTCTTCGCTGCTCAGGCCCAATTGCTGCCGTTGAGAGTAGAGGCTGTCGATGCGGACAAACAGCTCCGGGTTCAGGTTGACGTTGTCTGAGTGGGCCGCCATCTTGGGCGCCATTTCACCCTGAATTTTACGCAGTTCAGGGTTGGAGTTGGAGCCGGTCAGATTATAGAAAACGCTTGAGGCGCGGCTTAGCAGTTCACCGGATTTTTCCAGGGCGACTATGGTGTTGGCAAAAGTGGGTTTCTCTGGGTTGTTGGCAATGGCCAACACTTCCTGGTAGTGCTCGGCAATACCGGCTTCGAGTGCAGGCTTGAAGTGTTCATCTTTGATCAGGCGAAAATCCGGGGCCTGATATTGCAAGGTGCTCTTGGCAAAAAGTGGATTGCTTTGAGTGGCTTCCGCACTTGCCAGATTTGTGTCCTGAGGATTGTGGGTGCTGCAGCCAGAAATAGCCAGTGTGGCGCCAACGGCCAGCGCCAGAAGAGATTTTCGCATTATTATGACTTCCATCTTTAGTTATGAGTTTTTTAGCGCAACTTAGCACTTGTTGCTTAAAAGTGGCTGAATTTAATGTTTATAGCCTACATAATCGCGACGTTTGCAGGCCAGCAGCTTATTGATAAAGAAGTGTAACAAATTGATTTTAATGGGTAGATTCAGCGAATGCTGAATCAATGCTCAAGTTTGGCTGCATGGGGCATGCATCCTGTATTTATGTGGTAAAAAGTGTAAAATTGCGGCCGGAATTTTTCTCAGGGGAGAGCCGTTTTGGCGCAACTTTATTTCTACTATTCGGCGATGAATGCCGGGAAATCCACCTCTTTACTGCAGTCATCCTATAACTATCGCGAGCGCGGCATGCATACCCTGGTGATGACACCCGCCATAGATGACCGTTTTGGAGTGGGAAAGGTCGCTTCCAGGATCGGTATTGAATGTGATGCACGTATTTTTGCCCATGATGACAATCTGCTCGAGATGATCCGCGCCGAACATGAGCGTCAGCACCTGAATTGTGTGCTGTTTGATGAATCCCAGTTTCTCAGTAAAGAGCAGGTCAAACAGCTGGCCTATGTGGTCGACATCCTGGATATTCCTGTACTTTGTTACGGTTTGCGTACCGACTTCCAGGGCGAGCTGTTTGTTGGCAGTCAGTACCTGTTGGCCTGGGCCGACAAGCTGGTAGAACTGAAAACCATCTGTCACTGTGGTCGCAAGGCCAATATGGTGATCCGTCGTGATGGGGCGGGTAACCCGGTGCGCGAGGGTGAGCAGGTGGCGATAGGCGGCAATGAGAGTTATGAGTCTGTCTGTCGTAAGCACTACCGCGAATTGATTTGGGACTGATGTGAGGCGTCGCGTTTGCAAGCCCGAAGCGGCAAGTTCAATAGTAAAAGTGTAGGCGAACAGCCAAAGATATAAATAAAGCGATAAAGAAAGAGATAAAGAAAGGAAGCTTATGTCGTCTATTTCCCCTGCTGGAAGCCGTATATCCAGAAAGCGGTTGCCGGGTTTGTTGCTGTTGTTGCTGGGCTCAGTTTTGCCATTGCAGGCCGTTGCAGATAAAGCCGTTCCCGCCTCAGAAATTAAAGTGATTCAAAAGCTTATTTTTGAAAGGAAGATGGCAGAGGCGGCGCCCAGACTGGATGCGGCCATAGAAAATTATCCGGACTCCGGGCGGCTGGCATTTTTGCTTGGGCAGCTTTATTACTTCAGCAATATCCCCAATTATCCCAAGGCGGTGGCGGCCTATGACAAGGCCGAGCCCATGCTGTCCAAGGACTCTGAACTGTATTTTTTCCGCGCCGCGGCCAAGGCTCAGGTGCTGTCCGCTTATTCCCAACGCCTGCGTCCGGACTATAGCGGCGCACTGGCCGATTACCGCAAAGCCGAGGCTTTGGGATCGGAGCGTGATCTCAGGTTGGATATTGCCAGGACACTCTATGAAACCCGGGACTATCCGGCAGCGCTGGAGCAGATAAACCGCTATCTCAATAACAAGCCTCAGCTTTGGGGCGATGGCCAGATGCTCAAAGGCAATATCCTGGCACAAATGGGCCAGCATGAGGCAGCGCTCAAGAGTTATCAACGAGCCGCGAGACAGTATGACTATCTGGATAAGCTGCAGTTTTATCAGGCCGTCAGCTTGCGGGCGTTGGGACGATCCGATGAGGCTCTGGCGCAGCTCGATAAGGGATTAAAGCGTCAGGGCCGTGCGTATTTTCAGCTTGTCTATCTCAAAGCCATGCTGAGCTATGAGCAGAAACAATACCAAGAGGCCGCCCTGTTGTACCAGCAGCTGATTGAAAGGCGCCGCGGCTGGGCCTTACCCTTACTGGGCTATTACAACAGCTTAAGCCAGATGGGAGAGGGACCCATCAGCATCAGCCATATACTGGATCTGGCACTCGAGCTTGACCCTGAAGTGGTGATCCACTTTCATCAGCAGGACCTGTTGCGGCTGTAACGCCGGCGGCCAGTTACTCGGGAATATCCAACTGGCGCTGGGAAGATGCTTTGCGCTTATAAGCCAGATCCAGGCTGGCCAGCTCGCCATGAATGGCCAACAGCGCCTGGGCCAGTTGATAGATAAGCCAACTGTAACCGCTGAGTGCGAAACCTTGATGGGCCGATTCCGGCGAGTCGTCGCTCGGCTCAGATGGCAGTTGCTTAAGTAGCTGTTGCTGCAATTGATAGCCGAGTCCCAGGGGGAGTTTGGGGCAGTCGGGTGTGTTGCCGGCCACATAGTCCGCCAGATAGGCAAACTCTCGCTGTAGCCCGCTGGCTACCTGTTTGACTCTGGCATAGGCCTCATCCTCTTCGGCCTTCCAGCGGGTGAGCAGCAGTAGCTCCAAAAGCGTGATCACCCTTATCTGTTTGTTGGCCAGCTCGGTCAGAGTAGCGGCCTCTTTCTTCAAGGTTTGGCTTTCCCATTCCAGCGAAAACAGCAGTTTTTTCTGCGCCAGCACAGCCTTCATCGCCGTTTCCAGCGACTTACGGGCATTTTCCGGCTCTTCCTGGCCGGCATTGAGATGCTGCTCCAGCACTTGGGTCATGATTTTCAGTGAGCTTGCCAGCTGGGCCCGCCAGTCCTGTTTGGCCTTGATTGGCAGCACAAACAGGGATACCAGCACGGCAATCACGCAGCCGATGAGAATATTGGCGGTGCGCCATAAGGCTTCCGAGGTGTCGTGGTTGGCGTCACCTATCACTATGATCATGGTGAACCCAGCCACCAGGTAGGCATAGCTGTAGCGGCCGGCATTGATATAGCAGACTATGCTGACCCCGAGGATCAGTAAGCCCATCAAGTCCCAATAGCCGCCCATGGTGATCACCAACAAGACCCCATAAGCCGAGCCCAAGCAGGTGCCTATGGCCCGCTGCAGCGATTTTTCGATAGCGCCGCCCACTTGTGGCAGGCCCATCATGATGATCACTATGGTGACCATGCTCCAGACAAAGTGAGGCAAAGACCAGATGGCGTTGATGGCGGCGGCAATAAACAGTGCCAAGGCCAGTTTTACCGTGTGTACGGCGCGGGAATGGCGATAGATGAAATCGGCGAAGGCGGAGGCTCTGGCAAACAGGGGCATGGCAGTGTCTCAAAAAGCGTATGGGTTGACCGTCAAGGGCAATTATGACAGAGATGAATCGCGATGGAGTCGGCGGTGGCCGGGAAAGGTGCAAACTGGGAGCCACAATTGCCTGACGGCAAGGCCTTTATGCGCTGGATCACAGCTTGTCCCCTTGTGGCATCATTCGAATGTGGTTTTTTGCCTGGGGCAGGTTTACAAGAGGAGGCCCGGGTTAGATCCAGCGTCTGACTCTCTGACAATAGGTGCGGTAGGGTTCACCAAAGAGTTGCTGCATCGCCCGCTCTTCTGGAAGGATCTGAAAGCGCTGTAAATAGGCAATAAACAGGGCGACCAAGAGCAGCAGCCAGAGTGAGTTGAGGAAAAATGTCTGCGCCAGCAGCAAGAACACAAATCCCAGATACATGGGATTGCGTGAGCAGCGATAAATCCCCGAGGTTACCAGCGTTGAACTTTGCTCCGGCACCCTGGGATCCGGTGTCGTCCCATGGCGTTTGAAGCTGAGTACTCCCGCCAATGGGATAATCAGCCCGGCCGCCAACAGAGAAAAAGCGAGGCTCAGGCTGAGGCTGGAAGGCAGGCCGGAAGAGGGCAGCCAATAGGACGTCAGTTGCAGCAAAAGAGCAAACAGCAACAAGAGAGCCAGGGGCGGCAGTTTCTTTTCCAATCCAGACATGAATGATGCAGCTGTGAGTATTAGATGCCGCTTAAGATGACACGGCCCAAGCTGTGAATACAAGCACTAAATACAAGTTGTTAACGCCTGGGGCTCTTGCCAGGGTGATAACACTGCATTCCTTGCCATGAAGCTATTTAGGCGCTGCGGTTTCCTTGTTTGAGCTGTTTCATAAACTGCATAAAGTGAGGCCGAAACTCATCGAAGAGTGGATTTTTACGTTGCTCCAGCATCACTTCACTGAAGAGTTTAAGGCCAACGGCAAAGGCGGCAGCCTGATCTTCATCGAAGTCCTGTCGCTGTTTGATTTTGTCCGCTATGGCAAAGACATCGTCGTGATTGCCGACTTCAAATTTGAGCGCCTGTTGATAGCTCGATGGCATACCGTTTTGATCTTCGAGATGTTCGACACTGATACGGTATTTGTGTTGTTTCATTGAGGGCTCCATTGACTAGAGGCCGCCGCGCGGCAGCGGCGTGGATATGAACCGGGACAGCATTGCAAAAGCGCTGCGAATAAACACTTTAACTGTCAGGGAGCTCTCAAGGATAAGGGATTTGCCTAAATTTACATGCCAGAGTGCCAGATGCGGCCGGGTCGCGTGGCATAGATTTCCCGGCAGCGGCTCTGAAGCCGTTCAGGCAACAATGCTGGCAAGCATTGGCTTGGCGAGCCTGCCGGGATAGGTGCTGCCTATCTGTTTTTCATCAGGGTATCGTAGAGGCGCTTGGCGCAGGCAAAGTTGGGGCCTACGTCTTCCCGGGTGCCGTCTGAGCCGTGATCGTTATCCAGGCGCCAACTGAACATGCCCCGCAAGCCATTGTGAATGGCGAACTCAGTCCACTGCTCAACTTGTTCGAGCGGGGTTTGTACCCGGGAGTTTTCACTGCAGACTCCGCCCATCAATATCTCGGCTTTTAAACCGGCATCGAGCCAAACCGCAGCATCGCGGGCGGTATTGATGGAGGAGTAGTCCTGCATTTCCACCGCATCGACATTATCGTTAAAGGCCTGGATAGCTCCCTCTCCGTAGAGGTAACTCGGTCCTTCCCCGGGCCAGGGGACTGAAACGGCAATTCCGAGACCGGCAGCACGAAATTCAGGCCCCAACTGAGTGACGAATTCGGCCACTTGCTTCATCGCCTCTCTTTCTTCGGCGTCTATGTTTATCCCTGTGTAGTGATTGTCCTTGAGCCAGGAGACAATATTGCGGGTAGAGAGATTGTTGTCACTCTTGTTACTGGCAACGCTTGCCTGTATGCCTTCACTGCCAATTCCGGCATAAAGCTCGATCCCCGGCGCTTGAGAGAGCAGCTGATCTTTGATGGCATCGGCATATTTGCCACTCATTTCAATACAGTAACCACCAGAGTGAATAGCCGACAACTGGCCGAATGCCAGGCTGTAGCGACTGGCAAGGTGCAACGGGACCAGGTTGTTGACCAGATTATTCAGGCCAACAGGATTCCAGGTATCGTACCAGGTAGCGATTTCAAAACCTTGGCTTATTTGTGAGTTCATAGGGTGTCCTCCATGACATGGCTGAAGTGGCGATAACCTTGGGCTTCCTTGTCCTTGTGGTGCTGTCGGTTGCCGGGGATATGCCGGGTCACAAATCTATAGTCGATGCTGTCCATTTAAGCAATCTGGTCCAGCCTGTAAGCCTTGCTTGTCAGTATCTGTGTCAGTTCATGGACTTACACAAAAAGACCCGGCCAAATGGCCGGGTCTGTCATTGATAGCTGCGTGAGTCAAGTGAGATCAGAAGGGGGCGTCGATATCCACCACATTGATCAGCTTGTGGTTGACGAACTCTTTCAGGCCTAAGTCGATCAATTCGCGGCCATAGCCGGAGCGGCGGATACCGCCAAAGGGCAGATCGGCCTTGACCATGGTGGGGTGGTTGACAAACATCATCCCGGTAGAGACTTGTTTGGCTACCGCCAGACCGCGTTGTTTGTCGGCGGTGAATACCGAACCACCGAGGCCGAAGGGAGAGTCGTTGGCAATGGCAATCGCTTCCTGTTCATCTTTGGCCTTGAGGATCATGGAGACAGGGCCAAAGAACTCCCAGTAGTAAGCCGGGTTGTCCGGGGTGACATTGGTGAGTATGGTCGGCTGCACAAAGGCGCCTTGCTCCGGCACTTTGGGGCCGACTTCGGTAGCCGTGGCACCATGCTCAACTGCTTCACGAATTTTCTGCTTCACTTCATCTGCTGCGCCCTGGGATGACAGTGGGGCCAGGGTAGTATTCGGATCCATGGGGTCGCCGGCTTTAAGCTTGGCCACACCTTGGGTATAGCCTTCCATAAACTTGTCATAGATGGCTTCCACCAGGATCATTCGCTTGGATGAAACACAAACCTGACCCGCATTCCAGTGACGGCCGAACACCGCCCAATCTATGGTTTTCTCGAGTTCGGCATCTTCCAGCACGATAAAGGCATCAGAGCCGCCCAGCTCCAGGGTGGATTTTTTCAGCGCCTTGCCGGCCTGGGATGCGATAACGGCGCCGGCACCTTCAGAGCCGGTCAGGGCCACGCCATGCACCTTGGGTGAGTTAATGATCTGTTCGATTTGATCCCGGGTGGCATACAGGTTTTGGAAGGCGCCCTGCGGCAGCCCGGCATCACGCATCAGGCTCTCAAAAGCGGCGGCGCACTGAGGCACATTGGAGGCGTGTTTCAACAGCAGGGTATTACCGGCTGAAAGCTGTGGTGCCAGGATCCTGGCAATCTGGTAGTAGGGGAAGTTCCATGGCTCAATGGCCAACAATACCCCCAGAGGTTCATTGACTAAAAGGGCTTCCCCTTCGGCGGGATCGGCCACCGGCAGTTTCTGCGGTGCCAGCAGTCTCTCGGCATGCTGGGCATAGTATTCGAGGATTTGTGCCGACAATTCTACTTCGGCCTCCGCCTCTCCAATGACTTTACCCATCTCCAGAGTCAGCAGCTCTGCATAGCGGCGCTTGCTGTCTCTGAGCAGGGCTGCAGCCCGATTGAGTATTTCAGCCTTGGTGGCGAAGGGCGTATTGCGCCAGCTCAAGAAGGCCTGGTGGGCCGATTCAATCGCCTCGGTGACTTGGGCGTCAGTGGCGTTGGGGAATTCTTTGATGAGCTCTCCCGTGAAGGGATTGATCGTTGCATATGCCATGTGTTCCTCCCAGCGTTGCAAGTAATAGGGTATTGATGCCAACTCCTGGCATCGGGTGAAAATGTTTGGATTTATCGTGGATTCCGGCCCTCAGAGGCGAGTGGCTGGAAATAAAGCTCAAACCTTTCTACTCCTTAAATGGCGATAGTTGTGTGATGAGTGTCACGCAAATCCCCGGGGTTCTGCCGGCCGGTGATTTTTAATCCTTTTTTGTTAGGTCTTTGTTTTTAAAAAACTTAAAAACATCTTTGACTAACAAAAATGTAACCTTGGGCCTTGCTGTTATTTAAAGAAGGCTGCAAACCAACTCGCGGAGGGTTTGCAGCTCTGGCTGTTGTCAGTCCTGGCGGCGATAGCGCTCGGCCATGGCGTTGGCGGCTATCATCGCCTGATAGACATCATCGGCGCTGATAGCCATAGGCATATTGCCCATGGTATCGCCTTCGGCGCAGGCGATTTCGGCGACCTTGCGCCACTCTTCTTCGCAAAAGTGCTTCAGCCCCATATCTGCCAGAGTCAGCGGCAATCCCGCGGTTTTAATGATGCGGACAACATTGTCTATTTCACTCTGTGGAGCGTTTTCCAGCACCAGTTGGGTCAAGAGGCCAAAGACCACCTTCTCGCCATGTTGGGCGCCATGCAGCTCGGCAACCGCCGACATACCATTGTTGACCGCGTGCGCTGCCGCAAGGCCACCGGCTTCGGCGCCGACACCGCTTAAATAGATGGTTGCCTCTATGGTTTGCTCAAGCGCCGGAGTGACTATCTTGTTGTTTACCGCATCCATGGCGGCGGCAACGTTTTCACTCAGCAGTTGATAGCACAGCTGCGCCAGTCCAAGGCCGGTACGCGAGGGCTTTTTCAACACCAGGTTAACGCCATCGGCCTGATAACAGGCCCTGGCTTCAAAGTAGGTGGCCAGGGCATCACCTATACCCGCGGCAAAGAAACGCGCCGGTGCGGCGGCGATGATGCTGGTGTCGGCAATCACGGCATCTGGATTCTGTGGCAGGAATAGATAGCGTTCAAACTCACCCGCTTCGGTATAAATCACTGACAGAGCCGTACAGGGAGCATCGGTAGACGCTATGGTGGGGTAGAGAACGACGGGGTGCTTAAGGTGAAAGGCAACGGCCTTGGCGGCATCCAGGGTCTTACCGCCGCCGACACCCACTATTACGTTGGAATGAGCCTGCTCAGCCAGGGCGGCAAGCCGCTGGATCTCGGCTTCACTGCATTCGTAGTTGAATTTTTCCAGTTGGTTGCTGATGCCATTTTGCTCAAGACCCGTCAGGGCTTCATCCTCAAGCCTGCCGAGAATAAACTCATCGGCAATAATAAAAGCATTGTCGCCGAAGTCATGCACATATTCGTGCATTTGCGACAATAAACCTTTGCCAATAATGAACTTTTTGGGAGATGTGACGGTACGTGGAACTGCTGTGCTCATATGGCCTCCATTACATTCAGACTCGGATCCTTGTTCAAAGAGACTCTATCACAGCCAAGATTTAAAGCTATGGCGCAACTGTCTGGTTTTTGTTGTGTTGGTGGCAATAAAAACTGGCTTTTGGTTTGAATGGCTAATTGAATAACTGGGATTTTTCTTTTATCTGGTGAGTCTGTGGCGCCAGTGGTCAAGTCCTTGGCGGGCAAGGGGAGAGCGGCGGCAAGTTGTTTGCAGCCACCGTCTTTTGCAGGAATGACGTTCGGCCGCTATCCATTTCCTTTAGGAGGGGATTGACGGCATTGGTTCAGCAGGGTTTGCAAGTGGCCACCGAGCTGCTGATCCTTGATATCAGTGCCGTTTTTCAGTAGCTGTTCGACATCTGCCAAAGCCTTGTCTATTCCCTGGGATTCGATAAGTGTGCTGACATAGGCGGCGAGATCCGCTCCCTTATTCAGCAGTGCGGCTGCGTTTTCAAAACTAAAGCCCTGCTCAAGTAATTGCTGAATTTGGCCGAGCAGCTCGCTGACCCTGGCGGGCTCGGCCAATACGCCATCGACCTGGATCAGCTCACCAAGCGGATCGCGGCTGAGCTTTTCAGCGACGCAGGCGGTTACCGAGCTGACCTCGGCGCTGCGATTGATGGCCTCCAGACCTTGAGAGCGGATCTGCTCAATGGCTTGTTGCAACTCTTGATCTTTGGCGAGCCACTGCTGCTCCAGTTGCGCCTTTTCATCTGCGGCAAACCAGCCGCAGCCGGAGAGTGTGCCAAGGGCCAGGGCCGAAAACATCCAGAGAGCGGTTTTGGGGTTAGGGAAATACTTGCCTAAGGTGTTGGCTAGCTTCATTCACAGGACTCCTGCAAAGATTCTCAGAGTTCACAGTATCCGCCATCAGCCTTAAGCCGGGCTGAACAGCTTTGAGTCCTTGATACGGTTTGCGCGAACGCAGGCTCGGCAGTGAGGTCAAAAAGATAGACAGGGAGCCTTGGCTCCCTGCCTTAAAGATTAAAGCCCGGCGAACGTAAAGGGCTTGGCCGTGACAAAGTCCGACAGCGCGTTACCTGAGTAAATGCTGTTGTTGTTGATGGTCAGCTTTTTCACATCTTGCTGTTTATTGAAGTCGATGCCCTTCATATCGACCCAGAAGGTGTTGGGGGTTAAGGCGGTTTCAAAGTAATACACCCGATTTTTATGATCCGAGACCGAGCGCCAACGGGTCGAAGAGATATTCGGTTCAGTCTCGGAAGCTATACCGAAAGGCACAGAGGCGTTACGAATGACGCTGAAGGCGCCGGCAACCGCCACCCGGGTATTGGCTGTCTTGGGAATGGCATCCATATAGAAAGAGGCCCTGACAAACCGGTCGGCGGCGCGGTTGGTTCCCGGCAACATGGTAAAGCCGCCAATCTGTTGCCAATACTGGTTCAGTGCCAGTTGCTGCTCGAAGATGGGGGAGTTGGTCATGACCCGGTACTTTTGGTCGTGATGGATCACCAGCTTGCCGTCTATGTACTCGAATATGGCACTGTCACCGGCGGCATCGGAAATCGACAGATGCAGGGTGGCAAAACGTTGGGTACCGGGAATATTGGCGGAAACCACTACAAAAGGCTCGGCTCTCAGTGCATCGACGGCTTCGGCGACAGTGGCAAAGTTATCCAGCACATATTGCACCCAGGCAGCGACCGACAAGCCTTTTCGTTTACCCTGGTACTCGGGATAACTCGACTCTGCCAGCCATAACAGATTGGCCACCAGGCCCTTCTCGTTCATGCCGTCGGTGCTGGAGATATCAAAGGCGCTGGTGACCAGGCTGCCGTAGCGTGAAGTCCAGGTGACTGAGTTGTCGCCGACTGCCCCATGGCGCTGCATGCCGCGGGGAAACAGCCACAGGCTCGCCGGGATTTCGTCGCGCCAGTCCATGGAGCGGGCGGTGATCACCAACTGCTCTT
Source organism: Shewanella sp. K8 (assembly GCF_028823715.1). Classification (NCBI taxonomy): domain Bacteria; kingdom Pseudomonadati; phylum Pseudomonadota; class Gammaproteobacteria; order Alteromonadales; family Shewanellaceae; genus Shewanella; species Shewanella sp. K8. The sequence goes on along the minus strand of NZ_JAPEHY010000006.1, from coordinate 55,397 downwards.
CGCCGTGATAGACGGCGCGGGTGCAGGCCTGCGCCGTAGTGCCGATAACCAGCATGAAGGCGCTGCTGATTAAGGTGATGAGTTTCCGATTCATAGTGACTTCCCTGTTTGATTGCTAAAGAGAGTTAAAGGTGTTGAACGCGTAATGGCAAGCCGGGTTGTTAATCCTGGCAATTATCTCAAGTGAAACAGCGCCTCCAAACCTGGGTTTTCTGTGTCTTCCCCCGGATGATACAGGTAGCAGCTGATGCGGGCATAGTTATCCAGATCGCCGCGCCACAGGCAGCTGGCTTCAATATCCCGCTCTTGTTGCTGAAAACGGATCCTAAGCACCTTGGCATCGCCGTTCAGCACCGGCTCTATGGCTGCTGTTCCTTGAATGCTTAAGCCTTCTATCTCCCGGCGCACCTTAAGTTCGCCGTCCTGCTCATAAATGCTCATCTTGCCCGTGTAGCTGGCATCTGAGTCAATGGCTTTGCCAACCAGCTGATAATGGCCCTGCAGATACTGCATAAAAAGCTCATCTACTTCGGCAAATGCCGCAGGCGCCAGGCAGAGGGAAAACAAGGGGAAAAACAATAGTGCCAAACGGCGAATAAACGGGTTATTCATTGACCTTCCTTAGATTTGTATATCTATAGCTATAGCTTGGTGCATCTTTGCTGCCGCTCTAGCAGCCCACTTACCGCTTTGATTGTTTCAGGGCCTTGTTGTGGTTGAAGTCGGCAGCGGCGCTTATCAGTGCCTTGAAAGCCGTTTCATCCAAGGATTGGCCCTCGGTAATATCTATGGCTCTACGCTGTTTGCCCTCAAGACCTGCATTAAACAGCTTGTGGGGATCCGGCAGCGAAGCGCCATTGGCAAATGTCAGTTTCAATTTGGCTTTGTATGACTCGCCGGTACAGAGTATGCCTTGGCTTGACCATACAGGTACGCCGGACGGGTTCGTTGGCTTTACCCATTTGCACTCTTCAACTACCTCGGGAATAGCTGCCTTGATAAGTTCGCGGATATGGCCAAGCATCTCGGCGCGCCAGCCGCCCAGGGCGGCAATCTTGTGGTCGATAGAAACACTACCGTCGGTTTGCTGCAATTTTTTGTCCATTTGTGTTCTCCCTGGCTCGCTTGCGAGTGCGAGCCTGACTCTGTGTTATCTGGCAGCAGGATAGACCAAGATGGACAAAGCTGCTCCAGCGAACGTCGATTCAATGGTCGCCAAGCAGTCTTGCAATCGCCTGCTGCGCCGCCGGTGCACACTTGATGATACCCACCATGTCTATCCAGTCCAGGCTTTCTATCTCGGCGGCGGTAATGATGTCGCCACTAAAGCCCGCGCTGAAACAATGCATGGTCAGCTCAGTGTTCTCGAAGCCGAAGGCCTTATCCGTAATGCTGAACCTGTGGCAAATGGTGTCTTGCTGCAGATTTATGCTGAGCTCTTCCTTCAACTCCCGAGTCAGGGCTTGTTCAAGGGTTTCACCCGGTTCAGGTTTGCCGCCGGGAATAAAGTACTTATCTTTGCCCTTGGATTTGACACACAAGACTTTACCGTCTTTTTCATGTAGCCAGGCTACACTTTGCAATTGTTTCATGGGGTTCCTTGTTTACAACTAAAACCAAATCAATAACTGCCAGACTTTCCTCAGCAGACTCGGGAATAGTCGCGGCAGCAACAGCGCCGTCAGGGCAAATACTGCCAGTGTCAGCCACCAACCCTGGCTGCCGATAAAGGCTTGGCCGTTGCTCCACAGAGCCAGATGTTTATTGGTTGCCAACCAAAGCAGCACCGCGGTCGGCACGGCAAACACCAGAGCGGCCAGTTGCCCCATGAGCAGGCCAACAAGCCAACCGGAGTGGGTCTTGCTGCGCGCAGTTGATGACCCTCTGCCGCAGTTTCTATTTCGTGAGCTATGTTTCATGGGCGATGCTTTATTGATCGTGTGTTTTGGACAGTTCATGCTCTCTATCTTTGTTCTTTATCTTTGCTCTTTATATGAGAACAAGTGCTGTGGTGATTGCCCCTTTGATGTCTTTGGGGCGGCAAAATACTGCTGCGGTTGGATTAGTTTAACCCCCAACATATTGGCCAAATACTGCTCCAGAAACACCTTGTGACTGGCACCGACTATCACCAGCACCCGGCCTCCAGGGTTAGCTGCCACCACGCGCATGATGTGGGAGCTCATGTTGAGATTGCGTATCTCCCAAAGGGCAACCCGGGAGAGCGCTGCATCCTGGGTTAAATCTTTATCGATAAACAGGTTCCACTCCTGGTCAATGACGGCCCTCTGGTACTCCTGGCTGTTTAACCAGGAAAAGAGCGGCAACCAGTTGCCTGTCTCAAGCGCCTCTGTCTTTAGCCTTTGTGGCTTGTTGATATAGTCGCTTTTGGCCAGAGCGGCGGCATGAGGCGACTGATTGTAAGACTCCAGCAGCCGTGCTTCGATGGGGCGGTAGAGATCTTTATCCAGATGATCATCTATCGGATAAATGCGCTTGAGCTTCAGTGCCATGGCCAGGTTGTTGCCAAGGGTGTTTTTCTCGTTATTGCTCGCGGCAAGTTGCTCCAGATAGTGCTGCAACTCGGTGGAAATCGTTGGGCTCGCCGCGGTTTTGTCCAAATAATGCCAGTGCAGCAGGGCTATCTCTTTGTGATAGGCGGCAGCGGCCAACTTGATGAGCCTTGCTCGCTGCACAGGTTCAAGGCTGGTCTCGTCCAATAAGGGCTCCAGACTCTCAAGCGCCTTTTGCGCCGAGAGCCGCAACTCCTGCTGCTCCTTTATCGCCAGCGCAAGAAATCTTTGTCCCACAAAATGATCCAACACAGTTTGATACTCGCCTGAGCCGTTGATCATGGTGGCGATATCCTGTGGCCGCAGTGACTCTACCGCTATGGCCGTAGGCTGGTAACGGGAGAGTGGCTCAAGGATCGAGGACAGAGAGCAGCTGTCCAATTGCTGTTTGATATTGCTCAGGTGCAGGCTGCCAAGCACCATCACCTGGGTTTGCAGCTTACTCTTGGCACTGAGTTGTTGCAGTGCACTCTTTGTACTCTCTGTGCCTAAAGCGGCAGCTTCTGTGGCGGTTGCATGAACTTGGGCAATACTCGATGCCGCCAGGCAGGCAAGAAGAAGCAGTACTTTGGTGGCCAAATTGAGTCTCCAAATTATGATTGTTTTTTTACCCTATATCCGTGTTGGATACGAGCGGCGCCGGACTAAGGGGGCTTTGCAACATCGGCTGGGCAGTATTTTGGGGTTTCACTAAGAGGGGAGAGAGCCCGACTTTCCCTGTCGCATGCAGCTGCCTGATGTAACAGGCAGAGAATTGAGCCTTAGTCGTAGCATCCAAGCTCTAAAGTATAAAAGCGTTAGCCGCTCTTGACTGGCGTCAGATTCGCGTCAAGCCATCCATTGCCAATGCCGTTTCAGGTTAATGGATAGCCACTGTGTATACAAGAGGGGATACAAGAGGGGGAATACAAGAGGATATAAAAACTGTGGATGCTGGTGGGACAGAACAGTGAAGCTATAAGACTCAGTTAGTGCATTTATTTTCTAAGCGCAGGTGGAACTTTGCCCCTCCGAGGCATGGAGAGTAACGCATCGCGTTGGCTACGAGCTAGAGGCATGGACGCCGAACTGGCTCATACTCAGGGAAGTGTATGGCCGAGACATAGCCTCGAGGGATAATGAGCCAGCTCACCCTCCTTGGTTCGTGCTCGAAAGCACCTTGCTCTAGCTACGCAACTAGCTATGTAACTAGCTATGCAACTCGCGCCATGTCACAGATGTGCCTGTGCGAAAATTTGCGGCAGGTAATAGGAAAATCCACCGCCGTAAGCCCTGCAAGTGTTGGTGGGGGGAATTGTCCCTGTTGACTGAATACAAAAACACCCGCAACGGCGGGTGTTTGGGATATCACTTCTCTGTGAGGGCAAAGGGTCTGATTTACAGTGCCATCTCTGGCACATGTTCGGGGACGATAAGCTTGCCGGCGGTTTTGGCAACTATCTCCTCGACACTCACACCAGGTGCCCGCTCCAGCAGGTGGAAGGCGCCGTCCTTGATTTCGATAAAGGCCAGGTCTGTCAGTACCCGCTTGATGCAGCCGTAACCCGTGAGCGGTAACTCACATTTGCTCAGCAGTTTGGAGTTGCCGTGTTTGTCGGCGTGCATCATGGTGACTATGATATTGTCGGCGCCGGTCACCAAGTCCATGGCGCCGCCCATGCCTTTAACCAGCTTGCCGGGGATCATCCATGAGGCGATAGAGCCTTCGACATCCACCTCGAACGCGCCCAGTACCGTGAGATCCACATGCCCGCCACGGATCATGGCGAAGCTCTCGGCGCTGGAGAAGAAAGACGCGCCCTTGACGGCGGTAACGGTTTGCTTGCCGGCGTTGATCAGATCCGGATCGATAGTGTCTTCGGTGGGGAATTCACCCATCCCCAAGAGGCCGTTTTCCGATTGCAGCATCACCTGCATGCCCTCGGGGATATAGTTGGCCACCAGAGTCGGGATACCTATCCCCAGGTTGACGTAGTAACCGTCTTTGAGTTCCTTGGCGACGCGTTGGGCCAGTTGTTCTCTTGAAAGTGCCATTTTGCTCTCCTGCCCTTATGCCTGTTTGACTGTGCGCTGTTCGATACGCTTCTCGAACACACCCTTGATGACGCGATCCACATAGATGCCCGGGGTGTGGATATGATCCGGGTCCAGCTCACCCGGCTCGACTATCTCTTCCACTTCCACCACTGTTATCTTGCCGGCGGTGGCCATCATGGGGTTGAAGTTGGCGGCTGTCTTGCGAAATACCAGGTTACCCATGGTATCGGCCTTCCAGGCGCGGATCAGCGCGAAGTCGGCGGTCAGTGCCTCTTCCAGCACATAGTGGCGGCCATTGATTTCGCGGGTCTCTTTGCCATCGGCCACCGGGGTGCCGTAGCCAGTGGCGGTAAAGAAGGCGGGGATCCCGGCGCCGCCGGCACGGATCTTCTCCGCCAGAGTGCCTTGCGGAGTGAGGATCACATTGAGCTCGCCGCTAAGCATCTGCCGCTCAAAGGTGGCGTTTTCACCCACATAGGAGGCGATCATTGTGCTTATCTGCTTATGTTGCAGCAGCAGCCCCAGCCCGAAGTCGTCTACCCCAGCGTTGTTGGAGATGGCGGTCAGGCCGCTGACACCCAGCTTGACCATTTGATTGATAAGGCCTTCGGGAATGCCGCAAAGGCCAAAACCACCCACCATGACTGTCATATCATTGGTGAGACCTGTGAGCGCTTCGTCGTAGCTGCCGACGACTTTATTGAGTCCTGCCATAGTGATGTCCTTGCTGTTTATTATCTGTCGTTTTACTGCTTATCTGTTGTGCCACCTGGAGGCCTTAAGCTCCCAGGGCTCTGGCCACTTTTGAACTGGTTTTCCGGCCAAGCTGCTGGCTTATCTGCCGTCCGGCCTGGGCCAGTTTGTTGAGATCTATGCCAGTGTCTATACCCATACCATGCAGCATGTAGACAAGATCTTCACTGGCCAGATTACCGGATGCGCCTTTGGCATAGGGGCAGCCACCGAGTCCGGCGACCGAGGTATCTATTACACTGACGCCGGTTTCCAGGCAGGCGAGAATGTTGGCCAGCGCCTGACCGTAGGTGTCATGGAAATGTAGCGCCAAGCGCTCTACCGGTACGCGCTCGGCCACGGTTTCCACCATTTTTCGGGCCTTGAGCGGTGTACCTACACCTATGGTGTCGCCGAGGGATATTTCATAGCAGCCCAATTGATGCAGAATGTCGGCGACCCGAGCCACTTCTGCCGGGGCGATTTCACCATCATAGGGGCAACCCAGTACGCAGGAAACATAGCCGCGAACCCGAATGCCTTGCTCCTTGGCCCGGCTCAGCAGGGGCTCGAAGCGGGCGATGGACTCTTCGATGGAGCAGTTGATGTTCTTCTGGCTGAAGCCTTCGGAGGCGGCGGCAAATACCGCCACTTCATCGGCGCCGGCATCCAGCGCCAACTCCAGGCCCTTGAGATTGGGAGTCAGGGCGCTGTAGCAGACGCCGGCGCGGCGTGAAATGCCGCGCAGCACCTCGCCCGAGTCTGCCATTTGCGGCACCCACTTGGGCGACACAAAGCTGGCGGCTTCGATGCGCTTCACCCCGGCATCGGCCAAGGCTTCAATCAAGGTTATCTTGGCCTGAGTGCTGACCGAGGTTTCATTTTGCAGACCGTCTCTTGGGCCCACTTCAAACAGGCTTACCTTGGGAGGCAGCATTTTTAAGCCTCCTTAAGTTGTTCGCTGAGCTCCAGCAACTGGGCGCCATCGCTGACCAGTTCGCCGGGCTGGAAGAAAAACTCACTCACAGTGCCATCGAAAGGCGCGGCTATGGTGTATTCCATCTTCATCGCTTCCATCACCATCAGCCCTTGGCCGGCCTTAACGCTGTCGCCCACAGCCACCAGATGGGTGACTATGGTGCCGTTCATCGGCGCCTTGAGCAGATCGGCGTGGTTGGCCTGCTCCTCTTCCAGCTCATTCTGAATGGCGCGGAAATGACAGGCACTAAGCTCGCCGGAGCGGCCAAGCAGGGTAAAGTCCATGCCCTGGCGGCTGATTCGCTGGCTGCTGATATGCCCATCGACCACACAGCGAAGCGTGTCACCACCGGCCTCATCTGTGCTCAGCTCGCCTTCGATAACCAGGGTTTGGCCATCCAGTGTCAGTTGCCAGCTATCGGCCTTGGCCAGCTCAGTCAACTGCAGGTGATGAATATGGTGTTCATCGTCCATCAGGGCGATATCGTGGCGCTTGGCGCTGTTGAGTCTAAAGCCACTGGCGCTGCCCCAGGGCGAGGAAGGGTCCTGACTGTTTGCCTGTTTGGCCCGGGAGTCGCGTTTGCGCCACAGCATTTCATACAGTGCGGCTTTGGCCAGCAGCTGCAAGGGCAGAGTGCTGTCTTTCGCTTGAGGCAGCAGCTGTGCTTGATAGCGCTCAATAAAATCTGTGCTGAAGTCGGCGCCGGCAAAGGCCGGGTGAGCGGCGATTTTTCCCAGGAAACCGATATTGTGTTTCAGGCCGGTGAGCTGGAAGTCATCCAAAGCCCTTTGCAGGCGCTGCAGCGCTCTTGGGCGTGATTCATCCCAGACAATCAGCTTGGCTATCATGGGGTCGTAGAAGTTGGAGATTTCATCACCTTCACGAACCCCCGAGTCGATACGCACATGGCGCGATGGCTTGGGCTCGCGCAGGAAGTTGAGCTGGCCGCTGGCGGGCAGGAAGTCGTTATCCGGATCTTCGGCATAAATTCGCACTTCAAAGGCATGGCCATTAATGGCAACTTGCTCCTGAGTGAGGGGCAGAGGCTCTCCGGCGGCGACCAGCAGCTGCCAGTGCACCAGATCTGTCTCTGTCACCAGCTCGGTAACCGGGTGCTCTACCTGCAAACGGGTATTCATCTCCATAAAGAAGAAGCTGCCGTCTTCCTCTGTGGCATGGGTGTCCAGCAGAAATTCGACCGTGCCTGCACCCACATAGTCGATGGCGCGGGCGGCCGCCACGGCGGCTTCACCCATGCGGCGGCGCAGGGCGTCGCTGAGGCCGGGGGCCGGCGCTTCTTCCACCACTTTCTGGTGGCGGCGCTGAATCGAGCAGTCCCTGTCTGACAGATAAATGGCATTGCCCTGGGTGTCGGCAAATACCTGCACTTCCACATGGCGCGGCTGCTCCAGGTAACGCTCCATCAACAGCTTGTCATTGCCAAAACTGGAGGCGGCTTCACGGCGGGCCGAGTCGATGGCCGACTTGACTTCCGTCAGGCTGCGGACAATCCGCATTCCCTTGCCGCCGCCACCGAAGGCGGCCTTGATCAGCAGCGGGAAACCGATTTTTTCGGCTTCACTGAGCAGCACTTCATCGCTCTGGTCATCACCGTGATAGCCGGGCACCAGCGGCACTCCGGCGCGGCCCATGATGAGTTTGGCGGCGCTCTTGCTGCCCATGGCTTCTATGGAATCGGCCTTGGGACCGATAAAGGCGATATTGGCCCGTTCACAGGCGGCGGCAAAAGCGGCGTTTTCCGACAGAAAACCATAACCCGGGTGGATCGCCTCGGCGCCACAGGCCTTGGCGATATCGATAATGGCATCGCCCTTGAGGTAGGAGTCGGCCGGCGCCGAGCCCCCCAGATAAAAGGCTTCATCGGCCATGGCCACGTGGGCGGCATGGCGATCGGCATCCGAGAACAGTGCAACAGTGCGTACACCCAATGACCTGGCGGTACGTATGATGCGACAGGCAATTTCGCCGCGGTTGGCAATCAGAATCTTGTTGAACATCTTACATCCTTCCTTAGTCACGGCGCTCTGGCGGGTTCGAGCTATTGCCTGGATTGCAACTGGAGTTGCTGCCCGGATTGTTACTTGTGCCTTGCCAGTTCGGCGGGCGTTTTTCGAAAAAGGCGTTCAGCCCTTCCTGGCCTTCAGCAGACACCCGGATCCGGGCGATGGCCTCGCCGGTGAGCGCCAGCGTCTGTTCATCTATCAGTCCGTGGCGGATATCGCTTATCAGCTGTTTGCACCAGTTGAGCGCCTGCGGGCTGTTGCCCAGCAGTGACTCGATAAGGGGCGCTGCGGCGGCCTCGAGATCGTCTGCCAGCTGATGCACCAGTTGCAAAGTCTTGGCGGCTTCGGCATCGAAACGCTCTGCGGTCAACATATAGCGTCTCGCCTGACGCTCGCCCATGGCGCGGCGCACATAGGGGCTGATGACCGCCGGGATCAGGCCAAGCTTCACCTCGGACAGGCAAAAGCTGGCCTTGGGCGTCGCTATGGCGATATCGCAGCAACACACCAGCCCAAGCGCCCCGCCAAAGGCCGCACCCTGTACCAGTGCCAACGACGGCTTGGGGAATTGATCCAGAGTGGCCATCAACCGGGCCAACTCGGCGGCGTCTTTGAGGTTGTCGTCAAAGTCCATCGCCGCTTGTTTGCGCATCCAGTTCAGGTCGGCACCGGCGCTGAAATGTTTGCCGTTGGCTTTCAGCAGCAGCACCCGGCAGGCGGGATCCCGGGCCAGGGACTCCAGCGCATGAATGAGCTCGGCAATCATCACTTCATCGAAGGCGTTGGCCAACTGCGGGCGATTCATCACCAGGGATGAAACGCCGCGGGAGTCGGTGGTTAAGGTCAGATATTGATAATCCATACCGGCCTCCATTACATGCGGAACACGCCGAAACGTGTGTCCTCTATGGGCGCATTCAGCGCCGCCGACAATGCCAGGCCGACTACATCCCGGGTCTGGGCCGGGTCGATAATGCCGTCGTCCCACAAACGGGCGCTGGCATGGTAGGGGTGACCCTCTTTATCGTACTGGGCTATCACCGGAGCCTTGAAGGCGGCTTCTTCCTCGGCGCTCATGGTCTGGCCCTTGCGGGCCAGGCCGTCTTTACGCACTGTGGCCAGCACTCCGGCGGCCTGTTCGCCCCCCATGACTGAGATGCGGGCGTTGGGCCACATCCACATCATGGTGGGTTCAAAGGCGCGACCGCACATACCGTAGTTACCGGCGCCGTAGGAGCCGCCGATGATCACGGTAAACTTGGGCACAGTGGCGCAGGATACTGCGGTCACCATTTTGGCGCCGTGTTTGGCTATGCCTTCATGCTCATATTTCTTGCCGACCATAAAGCCGGTAATGTTTTGTAAAAACAGCAGCGGGATCTTGCGCTGGCAGCAAAGCTCGATGAAGTGAGCGCCTTTTTGCGCCGACTCGGAAAACAGAATGCCGTTGTTGGCCACTATGCCTACCGGGTAGCCATGAATACGGGCAAAACCGCACACCAGAGTGGCACCGTAACCGGCCTTGAACTCGTCGAAGTCCGAGTCATCGACGATGCGGGCAATCACTTCTTTGACATCGAAGGGCTTTTTCAAGTCGGTGCCGACTATGCCGTAGAGCTCATGAATATCGTACTTGGGCGGCTTTACCTGGCTCAGAGTCTGGGCAATCTGTTTTTGGTGATTGAGGCGGGAGACGGCATTGCGGGCCAACTCCAGCGCGTGGTCGTCGTTTTGCGCCAGATGATCGGCCACACCGCTTATCTTGGTGTGTACCTCGGCGCCGCCGAGTTCTTCGGCACTGACCTCTTCTCCCGTGGCGGCTTTCACCAGCGGCGGGCCGGCCAAAAAGATGGTGCCCTGTTCACGGACAATAATCGATTCATCCGCCATCGCCGGCACATAGGCGCCACCTGCGGTACACAGGCCCATGACCACGGCGATTTGCGGGATCCCTTTGGAAGACATGCGGGCCTGATTGAAGAAGATACGGCCGAAGTGATCCCTGTCCGGGAACACTTCATCCTGGCGCGGCAGGTTGGCACCGCCCGAGTCCACCAGATAGATGCAGGGCAGGTGACAGCGCTCGGCTATCTCCTGAGCCCGCAGGTGTTTTTTCACCGTTAGCGGATAATAAGTGCCGCCTTTGACTGTGGCGTCGTTGGCGATAATCATGCACTCGACTCCGCTGACCCGGCCGATTCCGGCTATGATGCCGGCGGCGGGCACTTCTTCGTCATAGACTTCGAAGGCAGCGAACTGGCTCAGTTCCAGAAATGGCGAGCCGGGATCCAGAAGTTTCTCTACCCGGGTGCGCGGCGCCAGTTTACCGCGAGACAGATGGCGCTCCATGGCCACAGGGCCACCGCCTTCGACTATCTTGTTGAGCTTTTGTTGGACATCGGCCACCAGGTGGGACATGGCGGCTTGTTTTTCCCTGAATTCATCGCTGCGGGCGTTGATTCTACTGCTGATTTGAGGCACGGCTTGTCATCCTTTTCGACTGAATGGGGGAGCGTGAAGGGCCGCTTGAACGGCCCCGGCATTCGCCATTACTTGGTTTCGTTGAACAGCTCGCGGCCGATGAGCATGCGGCGGATTTCCGAAGTACCGGCGCCGATTTCATAGAGCTTGGCATCGCGCAGCAGACGACCTGTAGCGTATTCGTTGATATAGCCGTTGCCGCCCAGCAACTGAATGGCGTCCAGTGCCATCTTGGTGGCGAGCTCGGCGCTGTAGAGAATGGCACCGGCGGCATCTTTACGTGTGGTTTCGCCGCGATCGCAGGACTTGGCGACGTTATAGATATAGGACTTGGCGGCATTCATGCCTGTGTACATGTCGGCCAGTTTGCCCTGCACCAGTTGGAATTCGCCGATGGATTTGCCGAACTGCACCCGCTCGTGCATATAGGGCATCACTATGTCCATGCAGGCGGTCATTATCCCAAGAGGGCCGCCGCTGAGCACCACCCGCTCGTAGTCGAGGCCGCTCATCAGTACCTTCACCCCCTGGTTGAGGCCGCCGAGAATATTTTCTTCCGGGACTTCGCAGTCTTCGAATACCAGTTCACAGGTGTTGGAGCCGCGCATTCCCAGCTTGTCGAGCTTCTGTGCCTGGGAGAAGCCTTTGAAGCCGCGCTCGACGATAAAGGCAGTAATCCCGTGCGGGCCCTTGTCCAAGTCGGTTTTGGCGTAAATCACATAGGTGTGGGCATCCGGGCCATTGGTGATCCACATCTTGTTGCCGTTGAGAATGTAACGGTCGCCTTCCTTGCGGGCATGCAGCTTCATGGAAACCACGTCCGAACCTGCGTTGGGTTCACTCATCGCCAGTGCGCCTATATGCTCGCCGCTGACCAGTTTGGGCAGGTATTTTTCCTTCTGGGCCTGATTGCCGTTGCGGTTGATCTGGTTGACGCACAGGTTTGAGTGGGCGCCGTAGGACAAACCTATGGACGCCGAAGCACGGGAGATCTCTTCCATGGCGACGACGTGCGCCAGATACCCCATGTTGGCACCGCCGAACTCTTCTGGGACTGTTATCCCAAGCAGCCCCATGTCGCCGAACTGAGGCCAAAGCTCGTTGGGGAAGGCGTTGTCCTGATCCACCTTGGCGGCAATGGGGGCGATTTCATTGGCGGCGAAACCGTTGACTGCATCCCGCAGCATATCGATTTCTTCACCGAGTCCAAAGTTGAGGCTTGAGTAGAGAGAGTTCATTGGCTTGATGTCCTGTAAGTTAATATTTTTATTTTATTATTATGGTGTTTGGTCAATGGCTCAGGCTTTTTCCTGCTCCATGTCATCCAGCGCCTGACGGCACTGAAGTTCGGCAGAATTGAGTTCCATCAACACCACCTTGATATCGTCCATCTGCTGTTGCAGTGAGGTTTTTTTCTCTTCGATCAGGGCCAACATGGTATTGAGCTGTGCATGGCTGCTCTTGTCGGCATCGTAGAGTTCAAACAGTCGGCGGGTTTCCGCCAGGGAAAAGCCCAGACGCTTGCCGCGCAGAATAAGTTTCAGTCTGACTCTGTCCTTGAGACTGTAGATACGGGTCTGACCACGACGCCTGGGTTTGAGCAGCCCTTGATCTTCATAGAAGCGGATGCTGCGGGTGGTGATATCAAATTCCTTTGACAGATCACTGATGGAGTAAGTGGTTTGTGGATTGTGGTTTGCGCTCATCGATAACACCATAAAATGGAACTTGTTTGGCAAGATATATGAAGTTTACGTAAAGGTAAAGTTTGTTGTGGCATTTTGCGAACTGTGAGGTGTCAATCCCTGCTGCCATCGGCCTTTGCCCGTATTGAAACACTCGTTTCAGTTGGCTGTTCATTTATCTCACAGCAGCAGATAGCAATGCATGTCGCCCTTCGCTATGCCTATGTTTGCATTCCAATCATTTTGAAGGCAGGAGCGGGTGAACAGCAAAATGCCCTGAAGCCAAAAGGCGCAAGTCGAGCAGGGTTTTAGGCTAACGTCTAATTGGGGACAGGGCCAAAAAAGACTATTAATTGTCCCAGGAAGGAAGGGAACGCAGTGCCGTCGCAGAACGGCGTCCTTTGGGAGGACAGATAATGATAGATCCGGGTTTAGCCCTGCATAAGGCGTCACTCGAGGACAAGACACAGTTTTGGGGCGAGTGTGCTCGTGCCATAGATTGGCAACAGCCCTGGGAGCAGGTGCTGGATGAGAGTGAGGCGCCATTTTACCGCTGGTTTAGCGGTGGCATGCTCAACACCTGCTATAACGCGGTGGACCGGCATGTGGCCGCAGGGCGCGGCGAACAGACCGCCATTCAATATGTCAGCCCGGTAACAGATACCGAGTACGGCATCAGCTATAACGAATTACAGCAGCAGGTGAGCCGCCTGGCGGGCTGGATGCAATCTGTCGGTATCAACAAGGGCGATAGAGTCGTTATCTATATGCCCATGGTGCCGGAAACCGTGTTTGCCATGCTGGCCTGTGCCCGCATAGGCGCCATACATTCAGTGGTGTTCGGCGGTTTTGCAGCCAATGAGTTGGCAACCCGGATCAACGATGCCAAACCCAGACTGGTGTTGTCTGCCTCCTGCGGTATAGAACCCTCAGGCGTTGTGCCTTATAAGCCATTGCTGGACAAGGCGCTGGAACTGTCCGAGCACAAGGTGGAAAATTGCCTTATTCTCGGCCGCAGCCAATATCAGGCCGAGTTACAGCCCGGGCGGGATCATGACTGGCAGAATGCCATCTGTCAGGCGACTCCTGTCGATTGTGTGGCGGTCGAAGCCACTCATCCCCTGTACATTCTCTACACCTCCGGCACCACAGGGCAGCCAAAAGGTGTGGTGCGCGACAATGGCGGCCACGCCGTGGCACTGGCCTGGTCGATGAAGGCTATTTACGACATAGACGCAGGCGATGTCTTCTGGGCAGCCTCGGATGTGGGGTGGGTAGTGGGTCACTCCTATATTGTCTACGCACCGCTGCTGGTAGGCGCCACCACCTTGCTGTTTGAAGGCAAACCTGTGGGCACCCCGGATCCCGGCACTTTCTGGCGCACCATAGCCAAGTACAAGGTCAAGAGTTTCTTCACCGCACCGACTGCGATTCGTGCCATCAAACGTGAGGATCCTGAGGCAAGCTATGTGGCTCAAAGCGATCTCTCTTGCCTGAAAAACGTGTTTCTGGCCGGCGAGCGTTGTGACCCGGATACTCTCAACTGGGCGGCCGAGAAGCTGGCCAAGCCAGTAATAGATCACTGGTGGCAAACCGAAACAGGATGGGCGATTGCCGCCAACCTGATGGGGGTTGCCCCTATTCAGGTCAAAGCCGGGTCACCGGCCAGAGCCGTGCCCGGTTATCAGGTGGAAGTATTGGACGAAATGGGTGAGCAGGTGGCTCCCGGGCAGTCGGGCAATGTGGTGATCAAATTGCCTCTGCCGCCCGGAACCCTGACCACGCTGTGGCAAAACGATAAGCGCTACCATGACAGCTATCTGGCCATGTATCCCGGCTATTATCTCACCGGAGATGCCGGCTATATGGATGAAGAGGGCTATCTTTACATCATGAGTCGCATCGATGACATCATTAATGTGGCCGGTCACAGATTATCGACCGGACGTTTTGAAGAGGTGCTTTGTCAGCATCCGGCAGTGGCTGAAGCTGCGGTTATCGGTGTGGAAGATAAGCTCAAGGGCCAGGTGCCGCTGGGGTTGGTGGTGCTCAAGATGGGTAATACCCTGAGCGAAGAGCAGCTACACAAGGAGCTGGTGGCTCTGGTGCGCCAGGAAATAGGCCCGGTGGCGGCATTCCGTTTGGTGAGCGCCGTGCCCAAGTTGCCCAAGACCCGCTCCGGCAAGATACTGCGTGGCACCATGCGTAAAATTGCCGACAACCAGGAGTTCAAGGCGCCGGCAACCATAGAGGATCCCGCTACTCTGGATCTGGTACGCACCGCGCTGACCCGCATGGGCTATGCCGATTCTCTGGTGAAAGAGCACGCCTGAGGTTGACTTTCTCCTTTTGCGCCTGCCGTCGGCAGGCGTTTTTTTAGCTGTTTTTCATGTTGCAAAGGCGCACCTCTTGCACTTTGCCCTTTTAGTTGGCCTTTGCTAAGATGCCGTTGCTCCGTTCGGGGCAACAACAAGTAGTTACATACAAAGTAGTTGCATCCAAGTATTGCATTCAGGCTTGTAACTTAAGCTACATATGTAGCCTTATCATTCAGGCCGCAGGGACGACCCTGCAAGCGCCTTATCTATTACCGGGGACGACCCCTTTTAAAAAGGGACGAGTCCATGAACTGGATACTCTTAATCCTCGCAGGTTTGTTCGAAATCGGTTGGGCCATAGGCCTTAAATATACTCAGGGCTTTACCAAGTTAACTCCGAGTCTGTTGACCTTGGGCGCCATGGCCATCAGTGTCGGTTTGCTTGGGCTGGCGACCAAGTCATTGCCCATAGGCACGGCTTACGGTGTTTGGGTTGGCATAGGTGCCATGGGCACGGCATTGGTGGGTATCTGGCTGTTCGGCGAGAGCGCCAGCTTGATGAAAATCGGCAGTTTACTGTTGATTTTTATTGGTGTCTTGGGGCTGAAACTGGCCAGCTGAACCCGGAGGTTTGCCTGTTAATCGTGTTTTTCAAACAAGGTTATCGCCAAGGGCGACTGGTAATTAACTTTCGTTAATCAGTATAATTAATCCACTCAAGGCCGGCTGTTTGCTCACAAAATGGCCGGCTCCTCTGCTACCCGTGGAATTAATAACAATGCAAACCCACAAGCATCTTTCTGACATCGGGGTCATAGGCCTGGGTGTTATGGGCAAGAATCTCGCTCTCAATATCATAGATAACGGCTATCGGGTCGCGGGGTTCGATCTGGACAGTCGCAAAGTGACAGCTGCCGAAAACCAGGCCAAGGTGGAAGTGACCGAGAGGGAACAATTGCTGTTTGGCTGTAATAATCTTACTGATTTGATGGCAAATTTAGCAACACCGCGCATCCTGCTGTTGTCCATTCCGGCCGGTACGGCGGTTGACACCGTATGCCAATCCCTGCTCGATGCCGGGATTGAGCACGAGGATATAGTCATAGACACGGGCAATAGCCTGTGGACAGACACCATAGCGCGGGAGCAGCGCTATCGCGATCAGTTTATCTTCTTCAGCTCAGCCGTATCCGGCGGTGAGGTGGGGGCCAGATTCGGGCCCTCGCTGATGCCAAGTGGTGACATCAAGGCCTGGGAGCGGGTTGCTCCCATTTGGCGGGCGATAGCTGCCAAGGTAGATGGTGACACCGGATTGCCGCTGGAGCGATTCGAGCCAGGCAACCCGGTTACCCAAGGGGATCCCTGCACGGCTTACATAGGCCCGGCCGGTAGCGGTCACTATGTGAAGATGGTGCACAACGGCATTGAATATGCCGACATGCAGTTGATTTGCGAGGCTTATCATTTGCTAAGCCAAGTGCTGGGCCTTGATGCCTACGCCATTGCCCGGGTGTTCGAGCGCTGGAATACAGGTGTGCTCTCCAGTTATCTGATGGAAATCAGCGCCGAGGTCTTGCGGCAACAGGACCCATTGAGCGACAAGCCTCTGGTAGAGATGATCCTCGATAAGGCGGGGCAGAAGGGCACTGGCCTGTGGACGGCTGTCAGCAGCCTGCAGATAGGTTGCCCAGCGCCCACTATCGCGGAAGCGGTTTATGCCCGCGCCATCAGCACTCAAAAGGTTCTGCGCCAGAGTTTGGCCAACAAGTTGGCCGGTCCCGAAGCGCGAGACACTCAATCGGCGGCCTCGGACGAGCAACAAAGCTTTATCGATGGCCTGGAGAGTGCACTCTATTGCGCCAAGGTGAGCTGTTATGCCCAGGGGTTCCAGTTGATGGCGATGCAGGCTCAGGAGCAGGGATGGCAACTGGATTTTGCCGCCATCGCCAGGATCTGGCGCGCCGGCTGTATTATTCGCGCCAGATTCCTGCAATCCATAGCCGCAGCCTACGACAGCGAGCCGGAATTGGCCAATTTGCTGTTGGCCGATGGCTTTGCTTCAACGCTTTCGGCGCGCCAGCAGGCATGGCGGCAAACGGTTGCCAAGGCGGTACTTGCTGGTGTGCCTGTGCCCTGCATCTCATCGGCGCTTTCTTACTACGACAGTTATCGCAGTGAGACGCTGCCGGCCAATCTGTTGCAGGGACAACGGGACTTTTTCGGAGCGCATAGTTTTGAGCGCATAGACCAAGCTGCCAACGAGCATTATCACCTGGATTGGAGTGACCCCAAGCGGCCGCTGATTAAGCTGGATTGAGGGAAAACCGGGTCGGGCAGAACATAATCGCCGGGCAACAAAAAGGCTTCCAACTGCATGGCAGTGGAAGCCTTTGTTATTGCTTCCCTGGGTTAAATGGTAAACACCAAGCCTAAGCTGAACAGGGCACTGAACATCATGGTCAGTTTGGCTGTACGTCCCAGCAGGGGATTCAGCGCCGCGCCCGATACTTGCGTGAAATCGCTGGACAGCCTGCGGGCCATCAGCAGCGCGAGGCCTGTCAGCAGCACAGGCAGCCCAGGCAGCAAGCCCAGCAGGAAGCCTGCGATAATCAGGCCGAAGGGTAAGTAAACCAACGCCTGGTACAGCACCTTGGACTGGGCCTCACCTATGCGTACCGCCAAAGTGCGCTTGCCGGCTTTCTCGTCGGTATAGATATCGCGGGTGTTGTTAACCAGACAGATGGCGGCATTGAGCAGGCCCACAGCGCTACCCAAAATCCAGGCTGCGGTGCTGGTATCACCGGCCTGCAGGTAGTAACTGCCGACAACGGCTACCAAGCCAAAGAAGATAAAAGCCGCCACTTCGCCAAGACCGTGTGAGGCCAGCGGGTATGGGCCGCCGCTGTAACCCAGGGCGCCCATAATGGAAGCCGCCGCCAGAATGGCGATCGGCCAGCCTCCGTGCCAAATGAGGAAAGACCCCACTACCAATGCCAGCAAGAGGCAAAAAATCATCGCGTTGCGTACTTTCTGCGGATCGAGCAAGCCACTCTGGGTGACCCTTATCGGCCCCAGTCGCTCCTCGGTATCTATACCGTTTTTAAAATCAAAATAGTCATTGGCCAGATTAACTGCAATCTGCAGCAACAGGGCACAGACCATGGACGCCACTGCAATGGCCCAACTGAAGCTCTCCAGTTGCAGAGCCAGTATGTTACCTATCAGCAAGGGTCCTATCGCCGCAGGCAAGGTGCGCGGCCGTGAGGCTAAAATCCAGGGGTTCATCTTGTCCTTTCTTAAGAGTTAAAGACGGAAAAACAAGCTAAGGATACCAATTTTCCACTTGAAAGTTAGCACAATCGGATAAATGCATTTAACAGAGTTTGAGTCAGCGCACATTTGTACCCGTGCGGATTAAAAAAATGCAGCCATAATCAAATTACCCTTGGGTTTTATGTGTTCTTATTGTTAAAGAATACCCGGTATTTCATGGGCTTAATGCTAATGCAGAGGTTAATATGATGGGGTTTGGGGGCAGGACAGCCCTTATCAGCGGTGCCGCCTCGGGCTTGGGGCGGGCTTTTGCCATAGGATTGGCACAAAGGGGCGCCAGCCTGGCGCTGCTGGATATCGACAGCTGTAAAGATACCTTGAATGCGCTTTCTGCTTTGGGGGCCGATGCCAAAGCCTGGCAATGTGATGTTGCCGACGAACAGCGGGTCGCCAAGGTGTTGCAGGAAGCCTGCGACCACTTTGGTACCATAGAGCTGCTGGTGGCCTGCGCCGGGATCCACCATCCCTTCTCATTTGAAAAGTTGACTGCCAAACAGTGGCGACGGCAGTTGCAGGTGGATCTCGATGGCAGTTTCTTCCTTTGTCACGGCCTCTGGTCACGAATGAAGGCACAGGAGTATGGCCGGATCCTGCTGCTCGGCGGTGTCAGCGGTGTTTTCGGCGATCTGTTCGAAAGTGCCTGGGCCAGTGCCAAGATGGCTTTGCTTGGATTAACCAATAGTCTCAGTCGTGAAGGCAGTATTCACAATATCCGCGTGAACAGCCTCTGCCCCATGGTCACCACTCCCATGACGGAAAAACATCTGGCACTGCCGGTGCAACCCCTGTTTGGGGTGAATGCACCTTTGGCAGCCGGGTTGTTTCTGCTCAGTGAACAGGCACCTAATGGCCAGCATCTTTTGGCGGCGGCCGGCAGTATCAGCCGAGTGAGAATGGCTGAAACCGAGCCGGGTTATTTTCATGCCGGCGCCTGTACGCCTGAGCTTTTGGCCAGAGCATGGCCGGAGCTGAGTGTGGCCACTCCATTGGGATTCAGCGACAGCGGAGAGGCACAAATCGTCAAATGGGCCAGGCAGGCCGCTGCCGAGCATGATATAGAGATAGAATAAAGGCTTCTGGTCACGAAGGGCGGTTCTGGGTTAATCTTTGCGGTATATGTCAGCCAGTTAACAGAATTTTATGAGCCAGGTTTTAGATGATCTCTTGTCACTGCTCGCGCTTGAACAGATAGAAATTGGACTTTATCGGGGCCAGAGCCAGGATCTGGGTTTTGGTCATGTGTTTGGCGGTCAGGTCATGGGCCAGGCCCTCAGCGCTGCCCGTCGCACTGTGCCGCAAGAGCGCCAGGTGCATTCACTGCATTCCTATTTTTTACGGGCAGGCGATGAAAAGTTGCCGATAGTCTACGAAGTCGAAAACATGCGTGACGGCGGCAGTTTCAGCGCCCGTCAGGTGAAGGCGATTCAGAAAGGGCGGCCGATTTTCTACATGACCTGTTCCTTCCAGGAGCCGGAGGAGGGTTTCAGCCACCAGGCAGAAATGCCGGAGGTTCCCGGCCCTGAAGGGATACTCAATCAGCAGGAATTGGCGATGACCATGAGGGACAAGGTGCCCGCCAGAATGCTGGAGAAATTCATGGCCGATGCCCCCATAGAGATGCGCCTGGTCAATCCGCTCAACCCTGTGGCACCTGCGGCGACTGAACCTGTACGCCATGTTTGGTTGCGGGCCAATGGCGCCTTGCCGCCTGAGCATGAAATGCACGATTACCTGCTGGCGTACGCTTCGGATTTTAACTTTTTGGTGACGGCAGCTCAGCCTCATGGGGTGTCATTTCTGACCCCAGGGATGCGGATGGCCACCATAGATCATTCACTCTGGTTCCATCGTCCGGTCAATATGGGCGAGTGGTTGCTGTATGCCATAGAGAGCCCCAATGCCAGTGGTGGCCGGGGTTATGTGAGAGGGCAGTTCTTCAACCAACAGGGAGAACTGGTGGCTTCGGCCACTCAGGAAGGCCTGATACGTATGACTGCCAAATAAGGGAATGAAAGATGATTAAATATGTAAAAGGGCTGGTCGTTGCCGCCGGGATAGTCTTTCTCGGTGCCTGTGTTACGGTTGACCCCAAGGCACCGGTTATCGTCAACGGGGCGGCGGGCTACCTGGAAAGAGTGGCCTTGCCTCAAGGCTCAAGTATCACAATTGCCATCATAGATTTGGATACCCCAGGGGTAATCGTGGCGCAAAAGAGCTTTGATATTGCCAGGGCGCCGGTGCCGTTCAAATTCATTTTGCCGGCGGAAACCGTTGAGTCCAATGTCAACTATGGTGTGGTGGCCATGATCCAGTATCAGGGGCGAGTGATATTCCAGACCTATGACAGATACCCTGTGATCAACAATGACAAATTTACCACCGAAGTGCTGATGAAGGCGGTGCCTTTACCGCAATTGGATCAGCGTTAAGCGTTGCCGCAGGATATGAAAAGGCGCCACTTGGGCGCCTTTTTACTTGTTACACTCTGAAAATACTTATCTGTTTCTTCAAGGCGGCGGCCAGCTCGGTCAACTCTCTGGCGGAGTTGACGGTTTCTGTGGCGCGGATATCGCCTTCGCGGGCCAGATCTGTTATCTGGTGCAGATTACGGGTGACTTCATCGGCCACCGCGCTTTGCTGCTCTGTGGCACTGGCAATACTGCTGACAGATACCGCCAGATCGGCAATCCGCTGGGCAATGGCGGTCAACTGATTGTTGGCTTCCTCTCCCTGCTCGGCGGAGCGATTACCCAACTGATGACTCTGATCCATGCGTGTAGCCGTGTCCTTGACCTTGGCCTGCAGTGAGGTGATGGTCTGGCCGATTTCCGAAATCGATGCCTGAGTGCGGCTTGCCAGAGTGCGCACTTCATCGGCCACCACGGCAAAACCGCGCCCTTGTTCGCCGGCGCGGGCGGCTTCGATGGCGGCGTTCAGTGCCAGCAGGTTGGTTTGCTCGGCGATGCCATTGATAACTTCAGTGATGGTGTTGATGGCTTCACTCTCTTTGGCCACCCCTTCGACGGCGGTATGGCTCTCGCTCAACTGTCTGCTGAGGGTTTCCAGCCCTTGCACCACCTGGGTCAGTTGCTGGTGTCCGGCGCGGGAGGCTTCATCTACCTGTTGGCTCTGGTTGGCGCTTTCACCGGCGTGGTTGGCCACATCGCGTATCGAAGTGGACATCTCCTCAATGGCAGTCGCTATCTGATCGGTTTGAGCCATTAGAGCCTGAGCTTCGTCGCCGTTGAGACGGGCAACTTCCTGGGCCTGTTCGGCCTGGTATTCCAGAGTTTGTACTGAGCCTTGCAATGCCTGGATCAGCTGTTTTAGTCCCTGGGTCATTTCGGTGACGCTGTTGCTTATCCGTACCACTTCGTTTTCGCTGCGGCTGTCGAGCTTGGGCAGGTCATGGCTGAAGTCGCCTTTGCCCAGGTTTTCCATGTGGTGCTGCAAGGTTTGCAGTGGTCTGACAGTGCGTACCAGCACGACAGAGAGCAGGGCGGTGATCACCAGAATACCAATCACGGCAACCAGGGCGTTGATCAGTAAAAGAGTCTGGCTTTCCTCATTTAACTCGGCGGCTTTGACCTGACCGATAAGCTCCCAGTTCCAGCCGGGAATGGTAGCGCTGTAGGCAATCATCTCCACGCCTTTGCTGTTGTGATAGCTCTTGACCCCTTCACTGTTCATCAGCTCATCGAGTGGCAAGCCATCGAGCTCTGCCTCTGTCACGGTTTGTCCCTGAGCCAGGCTGGGATGAGCCACTACCACCTTGTCGGCGCGGCGCAGCAGCAGGTAGTTGCCGCTTTCTTCCAGGCGCAGCTGTTTGACCGACTGCTGCAACTGCACCAGAGAGTCACTGATGTCGAAGCCTATATAGAGAATACCTATCACTGAGCCCTGAACATCCTTGACCGGACGGTAAACCGTCATATAGTCGCGGCCGAACAACTTGGCATAGCCCTCATAGACCTGGCCCTGAATAAGTTTTTGATAGCCCGGGTGTTTTGTTCCCAAATAAGTCCCCAGAGCGCGGCTGCCATCGGCCTTTTTCAGTGAGGTGGCAATACGTAGAAAGTCATCGCCGTCACGAACGAACACAGTGGCATTCCCGCCTGTGAGGTTGGCATATCTGTCGACTTTACTGCGGGAGGAGTTGAGCTGTTCCTTTTCATGCATCAATGCCGGGGTATCTATCCCCAGGACTCTGACAGTTTTGTTTTCCGGTTTATGGAATTGGCCTGGATACATGGCCCTGAATACATCGGCATTGCGACGGGCCAGGGACAACAGGCTCTCGTATTGCAATGCCAGCAGATCATCGACCCCGTGGATCTGTTGCTCCATGGCGGTTATCGCTTTCTCTTTTAAGGTCGATGAGGCTGTCAGGTAGGAGATGCTACTCAGGATGCCAAACACCAAAATCGTCAGCACAAAAGCCAGTGTGCCGATCTGTTTGGCGATAGGCCAGTTGCGGTAATTCATTATCGTTATTCCTGTATGACCGGTTTGTTGAACTTTATCTCATTCACGTTAAACAAGTTTTGACCTGAATCTAACTATGGGCTCGCCCCTTTATTTTAGAGGAAGCTTGATTACAGCAGTACAGTTTGGGCAAGTTTTTAGTTCTTTATATTGTATACAAAATAAAGTATGTGATATAAAAGTTGCGGTTTTGTTACCGCTACGGGTTAAAACAAAAGTGGGGCAAGCCAGGGAGTAGAAAGATAAATAGAGCTAACTGATTGATTAATATTAGAGGAAGGGAGAACGAGTATGAGAATGCAGCCATTGGCTATCGCCATTTCCTGCCTGTTGGGGGCTTCGGCATCGGCTTGGGCCGAACAGAGCGCGGCAGAACAGGTGGAACGGATTGAAGTCACAGGGTCGAGGATTAAGCGTGTCGATATGGAAGGCGCGACCCCGATCACCACTATTATCGCCGATGAGCTGGTCAAGTCCGGGTTTGCC
Organism: Shewanella sp. K8; assembly: GCF_028823715.1. Taxonomy (NCBI): domain Bacteria; kingdom Pseudomonadati; phylum Pseudomonadota; class Gammaproteobacteria; order Alteromonadales; family Shewanellaceae; genus Shewanella; species Shewanella sp. K8. Next base: position 32,264 of record NZ_JAPEHY010000006.1, on the reverse strand, counting down.
ACGGTCGGCGATGCCTTGCGTTCCTCCAACCTCAACGCCTTCGGTTCCTGGGGCGGTGGTTCCAACAATGGTTGGGGTTCCCAGGCTACGGTACAACTCAAAGGGGCTTCGGCCTTCAATACGTTGACGCTGCTGGATGGCAAACGTATGGCCAAGTCCCCTGTGCTGGATGGCGGTGCGGCCAATATCAATACTATTCCCATGGCGGCGGTCGAGCGAATTGAGATACTGACAGACGGCGCCTCGGCGATTTACGGTACAGACGCCATTGCCGGTGTGGTCAATATTATTCTCAAAAAGGACTTCGAGGGTATCCAGCTCGACGGTCGGATGGACAGGCCCAGCAATGAAGGCGGTGATTCCTCCAATCTGTCGTTCACCGGTGGACTCAATTCCGATAAGGGCCATCTGGTGTTCACCTTTGAACACTATGAGCAGAAACCCATCATGCAGTCGCAGCGCTGGTTTACCCAACCCTTTGTGGTACCGGGTGGCGATGCATCCGACTATCAGGATTGGGTCAATGTTTCGCCCACCGGCAGGGTGCTGACCCAAGGGGCGGCAGGAAACTGGGTTTATTCGGCTCCCTTTGCCAACAGTGACAGAGACTGCGCCGATGTTTATGGTGATAAGTTTGTCGGTGTGCTGAACGACAGCGATTATCCCGGCGATACCCTGTGCGCCTATGACTATACCAAGGCTGCAGCCACTACAGTGGATCAGAGCCGCAACAATACCCTGTTGCACTATACCTATGAGCTGAGTGATTCGCTGCAACTGACTGCCAGAGCCTATTGGGCAGCCAATGAAACCCGGGATATTTCGGCGCCGGTTCCGGCTTGGATCAGCATTCCCAACGGTTTACCCGCCTATACCACGGCCGAGGGGCTCGAGTTGGTTGAGCTGATGGCCGACCCTTCTGCCGGAATGAACTTTCGCTTCGATACCGCGGGTGACAGGGTCGCCGAGCATCATGACAACATCTTTGACTATCTGCTGGCGCTCAACGGCACTGCCGACTTTATCAGTTGGGATCTTGCATTCAACTATAATAAATACAGCAACTTCACTTGGGGGACTGGCTATCAACTCAAGGGCGCCAGCTCAGATCTTATCGGTCATTGGGACACAAACAGCAACAGCTTTGTCGGCTGGGATCCCAGAGACCCGAATTCCCCCATGCCCGGTGGCGCTACCGCCAACTATGATAAGCGCATGACGGCCACCTATCTGGATATCAATGGCGGCGCTTCCATGGATTTGTTTGAGTTGCCCGGTGGCTTCAGTGCCTTGTATGTCGGCGCTTCCTATCGTGAAGAATCACTGGATTCCAAGGTGGATGCCTTGGCCGAGGCCGGCATGATAACCGGCGGCAACGGTGGCAGTGGCGGCGAGGGCGAGCGTGAAGTTTGGGCTACCTACTTCGAGTTTATGCTGCCACTGTTTGACTCGCTGGAGTTGAATCTGGCCGGGCGCTACGATGACTACTCGGATTTCGGCGGTACCTTCAACCCCCAGTTGTCGCTGCGTTATCGGCCGCTGGAGTCCTTGATGTTGAGGGCATCCTGGGGCACAGGATTCAGAGCGCCGACTCTGTCGGATCTCTATCAGGGCACCAGCGAAAGCTATGGCGATATTACCAACTACCTGAGTTGTTACGATAATCAGGAAGATATCGACTCTTGCAGCCGCACCGACAATGCACCGACCCTGACCGGCGGCAATCTGGAACTCGAAGCCGAAGAGTCTGAATCCTACAATCTGGGGCTGGTATGGGATATCAATGACAATTTCAATGTCTCGGTAGATTATTGGTCGCTGGAGATCACCAATATGATCGAAGAGTTGTCGGCCAGTGAAATCGTCCGCACCCAGGCAAGACTCTGGCAGGCGGCAGATGCCCTGGGGCAGCCAAGACCCGATGTCAGCGATATCTATCCTGGCACTGCGATTTCCCGCTTGGGTAATGGCCGTATCGATTATGTGCAGAGTCAGAAACTCAATCTCGGCCGCAGTGAGCGTGAGGGGCTGGATCTTAGCTTCAGTGGCACTCTGGAAACAGAGTTTGGTGACTGGAAGTTGGGCCTCGGCTGGTCACACTACTTCAAGTATACCTATACCTATGCCAGCGCCGGTGAACAGGTGCTGGGGGATGATGTCGCCGGGCGAGAGGGCACCCCGGAGGACAGATTGAATCTGACGCTGGACTGGAACTATGGCGACCATGCCGTCAGCTATTTCAGTAATTTTATCGGTAGTCAAACCAGCTGGGATGTTCTTGATGACAGTTGGGAACCGGCGACGGGGCAAACTATTGATGACGGCAAGCTCTATGAACTCGACAGTATCTGGTATCACAACCTCAGTTACACCTATACCTTACCCTGGAACAACAGCTTGTCGCTGGGGGTAACCAACCTCACCGATGAGGACCCAGTGCTGGCCTACGACGGCAGCTATAACTCCAACCTGTACGATATCCGGGGTCGAACCTACTGGGCCGGCTTCCGTCAGGCGTTTTAACGCCGCTCCTTTGATCCTCGTAGGATCTTCAGGCACACCCGTTTGGGTGTGCCTTTTTTGATCAAAATTGGTTCGCCATTGCCAAATCGCGGGAGCATTCGGGCCGAGGTTTCAGCCATAGAGAGTAGACCACAGGTACCCAAACCAAAGACAAAAGGGTGGTCAGTGCCGTGCCTCCGGCAATGGCTATGGCAAAGGGGGGCCAAAAACCGCCGCCACCCAGAATAAGTGGCAGAAAGCCACCTACTGTAGTGATGGTGGTTGAACCTATATGACGACTGCAACTCATCACCCCGGCGAGAATGACTTCGGTGTCGCCGGCACGTGCCATAGGCTCGGACTCGAGTTCGGCCAGGATCACTATGGCGGCATTGATAGCCAGGCCCATCAAGCCCAGCAGACCTATTATCACGGTAAAGCCAAAGGGATAACCCAGAGCCCAGACCGCCAGCAGCCCGAGCCCCGCCGATTGCAGGGCGCTGAGCAGAATGATTCCCGTCAGCCTGAAGGAGTTGAAAGAGAGTACCAGCACTGTCAGCAATGCGGCGATCACCAAGACGATATTGGAGAGCAGATTACCCACGGCTTCATCACGTTTGGCACTCTCACCGCCTATCTCTATTCGGTAGGAGGCGGGCAGTTTAAGCTCGGCCAGTTTGGGTTTGACTTGCTCCAGCACTTTTTGCGGCAGCACGCCGGAGGCGATATAGGCTTCGAGAATATTGACCCGCTGGCCATTATAGTGAGGAATGGCGCCGCGACTGGCATTGACATGGCTTTGACTCACGGCCGAAAGTGGAATCGACTCACCATTGGGCGACAGCAGACTTATCTGTGACAGCCTGGATTGCTGCTCGCCGACACCGGCACCCAGCTTGACTCTCACCGGCAGCGATTCGGTTTGCTCCAGCAGGCTGCCGCCTGTGATGCCCGTGGTGGACATCTGAATCTGCGAGGCGATTTCTCCCAGACTCAGGCCGGCCATCAGGCTGGCATCTTCATCTAGCTGCAGCCACACCTTGGGCGCCCCCGGGCTCAGGGTTGCCCGGGTGTGGATCACATCCCGGGTCTCGGCCAACATTCGCCGCACTTCATCCCCAAGCTCGGCCAACCTATCGAGGTTGGGGCCATAAAGCCTCAACTCCACAGGGGCGTTGAAGGGAGGGCCCTGCTCCAGTTTACGCACCAGGATCTGCGCATCCGGATAGTCCTTATCCAGCCGCTGCTGCAACTCGGGGATTAAGCGGTTGGCGGTGCGAAAGTCGCGGGTCCTTACCATTGCCTGGGCGTATTGGCTGGCGCCTTGCTGCTTTTGAGTCAGGTTGTAGTAAAAGGAGGGCACGTTCCCGCCTATGACCCAATTGACGCTTTCTATGCCGTCAGTACTGCGCAGCTCACTATCGAGCTGTTTGACTCTCTGCTCCGTTCTCGCCAGGCTGGCATGGGGCGAGAGGTAGAGCTCCAGCTGGAACATGTTTCTGTCCGATGGCGGGAAAAACTGCTCTGTCATCTGCCCGGAGGCCACAAAGCCTGTCAGCGGCAAGATACCGATCAGCAGCGCCGCAGTTTTCGGGTAGTCAAGCGCCAGTTGCAGAGTCTGGCGATAGGCTCTGGCAAGCCTTGGCAGATTCACTCCGTGGTGGTACCAGCTGTTGTTGTCCCTGGCGCGGCTAAAGCGTCCGGCGAGACCGGCTATCAGGGTGTGGGATATGAGGTAGGAGCCGAGCAGGGCAAAGATCACCGAAATGGCAATGCCACCGACAAACTCGCCGGCGGCGCCCGGCATCAGCACTATCGGCGCGAATGCCAGCATGGTGGTGATGGTGGAGCCGGCAAGCGGCAGCCACAGGTGCCTGATGGTGGCATTGACCGCTTGCAGCTTGCTCATGCCTTCGCGGCGACGCTGGGCAATGGCATCGACAATCACAATGGCGTTATCCACCATGATCCCCAGGGCCACCACCAGGCCGGTGACCGACATCTGATGAATGGGCAGGCCGGTAAACTTCATGCAGGCCAGGGTAAACAGCGCCGTCAGTGGCAGCGACAAGGCGACGATAAGCGCATTGCGCATGCCGACAGTCACCAGTAGCACCAGGAGAATGAGCACAAACCCTTGCAGCAGGTTGACGAGCAACTCCTGCAGACGCTCATTGGTATACCCCTCTTGCTCAAACAGCCATTGCATGCGGATATTGGCGGGGAAGCCCTGTTCCAGCTCGGCCGCAACCTGGCGGACTTGTTCACTCCAGATATCCACCCGAGTGTTGTTGAGCATGCGGGCGGCCACCATGATGCCGGGCTCACCGTCCAGCAGCGCCAGATTATCCGGCGGATCCTTGGGCTGGCGGCTGATAACGGCGATATCGCCAAGGCGGATCAGTTGCCCGAAACTGTCGGTCTTCAGCGGCACCTGGCGGATACGCTCCAGCGAGTCCAGTTCACCGGAAACTTCCACCAACGCCCGGAAGCTCTGGTTGTTGATTTCACCGGCCGACACCTTGGTATCGGCCTGATTGAGAATTCCGGCAACGGCTCCCGGTGTCAGTCCTAGACGATTGATACGCTCGCCATCCAGCGTTACCAGAATTTCCTCCGTCGGCGCGCCATAGAGTTTGACAAAGTCTGTGCCGCTCAAGAGCCGCAGTTTGCTTTGCAACTCTTTGGCGTAACGGCTGAGAATGTCGGGGCGCGCTTCTCCGCCGCCGTGCCATCCCAGGCCTATGATGGCGGTGTAGGCGTAACCCAGTTGATCGTCCAGTACCGGCGGATTGACACTCTGTGGCAGGCGGCCGCTGCTGTCGGCCAGCAGATCTCTGGCTCTCGACCAGACCGGCTCGGTTTCTATGACGTTATCTTTGAGCTCGAGTTGAATCACTGAGACCCCGGGTCTTGAGGTAGACTGGATAAGCTTGAGTTCCTCAAGTCGCCTAAGCTCATTTTCCAGTACTTCAGTCACCAGTGCCTCGACCCGCTCGGCGGAAGCGCCCGGATAGCTGGTGATCACAGAGGCAAAGCGGTTGGTGATATGGGGGTCTTCGGTGCGTGGCAGGCTGGAAATGGCGCCGAGCCCGGCAACCAGCAACAGGGCTATCAACAGGCTGGCGAGGCGGCCATTCTCGACAAAAGCCTTGATAACAGCGTTCATTGCCCACCTCTTGCGGTCAATGCCGCTCCCGGTGAGACCCTTTGCCCGGCAACCAGTTTATGCAGGCCTGTGGTGACAAACTGCTCTCCCGGGCTGATGGCACCGGTAATAAAGGCGTTGTCGCCTTCGGTATAGAGAATTTCCACATCGCGGCGCTGCAGTTTAAACCCTTCGACATCTTGCTTGAGCACGTACAGATTCCACAGACCACGAATACCGTCGGTGAGTGCCGATACCGGAACCCAGTAGCCTTCACGGGGAACTTCACGGCGGTACTGCAAATAAGCCAGTTCGCCATTGATAGGTGTCGTTTCCGGTGTGGGGGTGATGCTGAACCTGAGCTGCACTGTGCGGGTGACGGGATTGATCTGGCCGCTGATCCCTTGCAGTTGGGCCTGATAGTAGTGTTCGGCGACTCTGAGGCTGAGAATGGCTCCCGGTTGCAACTGCTCGGCAATATTCAGCGGCACACCTATCAGTGCCTGCAGATTGTCGCTCTGCACCAGGGTAAATACCGGGCTGCCCAGGGCGATGACTTCGCCGAGATTATGCTCTCTTGCGGCTATCACACCGGCAAAGGGGGCGATGAGAAGCGATTTCTGCCGCTTAAGCTCATTGGCCTTCAGTGAGGCTTCCAGCCTGGCGTGCCCGGCTTCCAGGCTGGCCAGCTTGCCTTTGAGCTCGTCGAGTTGCTGCTCGGAAAGATATTGTTTGGCACTGAGCTCCAGTGAGCGTTTCAAGGTTGCCCGGGCCAGCGAGATATCGGCCTGGTTCTGATCCAGTGCCGCCTGTAATTCGGTCTGCTCGGCTTCCAGCAAGCTGGTATCCAACTGTGCCAACAGTTGTCCGGGTTTAACTCTGTCACCTGTATCTACCAGGAGTTTTTGCAACTTGCCGGCGAGTTCGAAGCCTATGCCTGTGGTATTGCCGGCTCGCACGCTGCCACTGAATTGCTGCAGCTTGGTGTAACCTGGCTTTAACACAAGATTGGCGCTGTTGACCACTGGGGGTTTGGTTTCACTGTGCTCAGATGGCTGCGGTTGGCAGGCGGATAGGGATAATAACAAAGTGAGGGTGGCAACCAGCGCACCGCTGCCCAGGCTCCTGTGGCTGACGTATTTGGTTTCAGGCCGGGGTACCTTGGGTTTTCCGGCGTCCTTGATGGTCTGTTGCAACGTCCTCTCCCTGCTTTGACTGATAATTGTTATTGATAGGTTAAACTGGACTTACTAGTCTAGTTTGGTGGAACTGGACTGTCTAGTCTATTTTGTGGTCTAATGCATGCCAAGGCGTTGCCGAATTAGGTACTAGTTATAACGATATGAATACTCAGCAATTAAGTCGTAGTGAACAGAAGAGGGCTCAGATACTGGAAGCCGCAATCGAGCTCTTCTGCGCTCAAGGGTTTCCCAATACCAGCATGGATGAAGTGGCTAAAACCGCCGGGGTGTCGAAGCAAACGGTTTACGCTCATTTTGGTTGTAAGGATGAGCTGTTTGTGGCGGCCATTGAATCCAAGTGCGTGGTTCGCCAGATTGCTGAAGTGCTGTTGGCCGACGCTGCCCGGCCGGAGCAGGCGCTGGCAGTGTTTGCTGAGTATTTCGGCGAGCTGATCGTCAGCGAGGATGCCATTACGGTTTATCGCGCCTGTGTTTCCCAGGTGGATACTCATCCAGAACCGGCGCAGCTTTATTTCGATGCCGGACCCGAGTACATGTTGGGTCTGTTGGTGGATTTCTTTACCCAGGTTGAGCGTCATGGCGGGTATCACTTCGGCAACAAGCGTCAGGCCGCGGTGAGGCTGAGCCTAATGTTGTTTGGTGAGCTGCGGCTCAGAAAAGAGTTGGGGCTGGATACAGGGCAACTCGAGGCGCAACACAGGGATTATTGCATTGAAACGGCGGGATTGTTTCTCAAAGCGCATAGGTTGGAATAGCGTACTGTTATAATTGGGCTTTTCTCTGAACGGCAAAAGGACATGAAATGAAAAAAACGGCCGCATTTATCTTACTGGGCGCTATCAGTGCCAGCACCGGCTTATTGGCGGCAGAGGCACCAACCTCCCGCTATACCCTGAGCCTGGCGGCCATTGAAAATGCCGATACGGATATTGATGGTGGTGGAGAGCTGGGACGCCGCAGCTATCTTCTGGGTGCGCGCGGAGATTGGCAACTGGATCAACGTTGGGGGCTGGGTGTCAGCCTTGGCTATGACAAACTGGATTGGGATTTCTCTGCTTTGCCAACCAATGGCGCCAGTGATATGGCTTTTGCTGCCAGTCAGTTTGACTCGGCCCAGCGTTACTCGGCTTCTGTCAGCCTGAGATATACCCTGAACCGGCATTGGAGTCTGATGCTGGCGCCTCAGTTGCAGTATGCTTACAGTGATGATGTTTCCTCTTCTGATGCCAGAAGCTATGGTGTCATCGCCGGCGCGGTTCACAGGTTTGATTCGGGTAACATGTTGGGTTTTGGGGTTGCTTATCTCAATGATATCAGTGAGGTAAGAACAGTTCCTTACTTGCTTATCGATTGGCAACTCAGTGACAGATGGCGGGTGGGCAACCCCTTTCAGGCAGGTTTTACCGGTCCGGCCGGGATAGAGTTCAGTTATCGGATTTCGCCTGAGATGGAACTGGGGTTGGGGTCATCTCATCGGACTGAGCGGATTTTGGTGGGGGAAAACGAACAGACACTGGAGCTGACGGAAATAAGCAGCTTCGCCCGTTTGGGCTGGCAGCTGGGACAAGGGTTCAATCTCAACGCCTATGTGGGTTACTTCATCAACCCCGAGCTTGAGTTGAGCGAGCCTGAGATCAAGCGGGAGCTGGATAACTATCTGGCCGGCGCAGTTCATCTCAGCTATCGTTTTTGATTGACTTGCCCGCAGGAGCGGGCAAGTTTCATCGATTAAACCGGGTCATTCGCTAAGCTATTGGCCCGGGAAATTCATTCAGAGGCTCAGTTAGCCAGCATCGCCTTTTTCAGGCTGCTCTGGGCCGGTTCATCGCCGAGCCAGATGTTCAGCAGCGCGCGGCGAAAGTTTTCTCCGGCGATGGTGTCCTGCAATTCACCGTTCTTATAGGCACTGACACCACTTTCCTGGCTGGTATACAGGAGAAAGGTATCGCCTTCTATGATCTCTTCCTGAAACAGGCTCATGAAACGGTCGATATCGGCTTGTATGGCCTCAGTTTTACCGCCTGTTGCGTCATCGAAACCTTCAGTAATCGCCGAGCGCATCTTATCTGCGGTGATAAGACCAGAGACTATCTTTAAGCTGACTGCTGCCTGTGGCTGCTCCAATACATCGGCTGTGGTAGTCGCTCGGGAAGGCAGATAGAGCCCGCCAATGTAGAGATCCATAAAGAACTTGCTGCGTACCCCGGCACCATTGAGCTTAAGCGGGGTTACTGCCTGAATGCTGAGGGTTTCCGGGATATTTTCACCGGCAATTTCGCGGGCATTGATTGTGGTGGATAGAGACAATCCCAACAGCAGGGCAGTTAAGGCTATTTTTTTCATTTTGTTCTCTTGCTCTCTTGGTCGCTTGTATCTTAATGAACTGACAAGGGTTTTATTGTTGATTGAATGCTTGTCAAAACTATCCGCGCAGGCCCATTTTGAAGTTGCCATCTTGACTGAACCAGACGGCTTGCTTGTGTTTGGGGCTTATCAGTAAGGGACCATCGTCGAAAAACAGAAAGCATTTCCAGTTCCGGGCGAAGACTTCCCAGCATGTTTGGATCACCTGATACTTTTCATAACAGAAATATACAGGGGCATCCGCCGGCCAGTCGATAAATGCGGCCAGAGGTTCCGGCAGGCTGTTGTCTTCACTGTCCCAATGGCTTTGCCAGTATTCCGTTTGATGCCAGGTGGAACTGCGGCTGGCCCAGTCGCCCTTGGTAAAATCCTCGGCGCAGCTGCTCTTATTGCTTATCCAGCGATTCCACACTTCCATGGCACTCTTCTGATCCAGCGGCAATATGGCCGCCTTGTCCTGGTCACTGACCGGTAGATCCTTATGGTTGAAGATCCATTTGCGGCGATACTGATCGAGTGGAATATAGCTGTGATTCAAGTTTTGTTCTCCGGAACTGCGCTTATTTGCCGGGGCATTATAACGGTGGCGAAAGGGGAAAAGAAAGGCCGCATGAAACGGCCTTTGGCGTTTAGTTTCTGTTTTGCAGTTCGGTTAATCCCTGCTTGGCGCTGAGATTATCCGGGTCAAGCTCCAGTACTTTATGAAACGCCGTGACTGCGGCTTCATCCTGCTGCACTGCCTGCATGAACTGCGCTAACTTCAGCCATACCTGCAGATCCTGCGGATATTTACCTAGATAATCCAGATAGGTTTCCAGTGCCTGTTGCCCTTTACCACCCAGACGTAAAACGTGGGCATATTGCGGCAGAAAACTGTCATTCAAGTGGCTTAATTCCGCCAGAGTGGTTTCGGCCAGAGGCAGCATGTTGAGCTGCAGCGCCAGCACTGAAATCATTCTGAGCTCGGTTTCGGTTGTTTGTTGCTGATCTATCTGTTGCAGCGCATGCAGTGCTTGTTCAGGGGCTTGTTTAAGCACCTCCAAATTGGCTTTGGCCAGCCAATAGAGGCGTTTGAGCTCGGGTTTTTCCGGCAGTACGAATTCGAGGTTATTCACCATTTGCTGCAGACCGTGTTGATGCCGTTGACTCTTAAACAGCATTATCTTGTCAAATATTCTGTCCTGAGTATTACTGTCGGCCAAGACGTCGCGATAAACTTGGCGTGCAGTAGTCAACATCCTGTGGAAGTTCTTATCGAGTTCATCGGCCAGAGTTTGTTCCTGAGGCTGTATTTGATGGTTTTGCCGCCAAATATGCACTCTGCCCGGGGTGTTATCCTGCTGCCACTGCTTGGCCAGTGACTCGAGTTTGGCATCCGGGCTGAGTTCTTCTTGGCGGGATTTCACTCGGGTTAAGGCGCTGTCAACAAGCCCGCCCAAGTGCTTGGCAATGACACAATAAGCCTGGTAGTAATCCAGGTTCATCTGCTGCATTTGGGTTTGAGTCCACTCGTCGCTGCTGCGAGCGGTTAGAAATGCTGAAAATTCCCGGTAACCATAAAACTTGATCAGTTGAGCCATGTCACCGAAGTCTTTGTTGAGTTTGGCCTCTGTGGTCTGCAGTTGCTTTAACAGTTTGTTCGAAGGGGCTTTTGAATTGATTTCAGCCTGACAGGCTTTGAATGCCTTATGGGTAAGGTTTTCAATTCGGGTCAACTTTTGCTTTGCCTGTTCGAGTTGTTGAAAACACAGTTTCAGATCGGCTTTCTTATTTACTTGTTTTAAGTTTGAGCTTGAAAACCGCTCTGACAATGGTTTTTTGCGCTGTGGTAGTTTTATGTTCTCGCGAGAGCAAAAACCAATGCCCGCTATTCTGGCGGCGTCCTCGGAAAGGTTTATATATTCATGCTGGGGATGGGCGGCGATTTCATCTTCAATCGCCTGCCTGGCATGGAGTAACTGAAGAGGGGTCTCTGCCAGATAGCCGCTGTAGGTCTCCACCCATTCACACATATGCCCAAGGCTGGGACCCAATTTCGCTTCCTGGGTGCCGGATGCGTGAGAAACGCCATGCCTTGAGTAACACAGATCCATGCCGGTAAACAGTATTTGGCTAAAGCCCATCTCTATTGCCAGCAATAATGAACTGTTGGTGACAGTTGGGCCTTTGGTGATGATATTGCTGTGATGGGTTTGCCAGGGGAAGCGGTCACCCAGATAGAGATTTTCCCCGGCCCATTGGCCCACTATCCAAGGGTGGGCGTGGTAAGAATGAACCAGGAGAAAATTTTCGGGGTATTGCATCATCTCTCTACTGACATCAAAGCTGAATGCCTGTGGATCCACTGTCACGACTATGTCAGGTTTTATCCCGTGATTGATGAGCTTGGCTGCAATGCGGGAAACCGCGAATATGGTCATTCTCTGTTGATTGGCCTTGAGCCAATCGAGCTGTAAGTCCATTGAAGGGCCGCCCGCGACTATAATGGCGGTTTCCCCTTCAAAATGCCCTTGCAGTATTTCTGCCGGAGAGTGATTATCGCAGACATTTTCCAGTTGCCGCTGTACAAACTCTTTCTGGTTGTAGTTGACGCCTTGATTGAAGCGTTCGTGATCCAATGCCTGTGCAATAGCACTTTTTAGCAAAATATATTCGGGAAGCGTCTCGGCTGCTGCGGCCATAGAGTGATAATGGCGGTATTGGCCTTTGGCGATACAAATATCATTACCGGCTTGTTTGAGTATCTCGGGTAATTCGGCTTCTGAGGTGATCCATAACTTACACTTGAGTGAATCTGGAAGGTCAATATTGAGTAGGCTCAACACTTCCGGCAGTTCGACGAAGATAAAGCGGCTTCCGGCTGGAAGCTCCATAGACAGTATATAGTTGGCCAACAAGCCAGAATCCATGCCGGTGAAGATGTAAAGGGTGTCTTCAGCCGTTAATTGCTTGGCGAATTTATTGCGATATTGGCTTGCCGAGTCGAATTGTTCAAACATCTGCCGGTTGATCGCCGGCAGATAGGTTTCGTTGAAACGGCTAACGGCAAAGGTATTGAGCATGGCTGATGGAGTGCTTTGCATCTGGGCCCCTGATGGCTTGGACGCCAATTGTCTGACGTTTTACTGTGCTTGAGTCCATAATCTCAAGATATGTGCCAGTTTTCAAAGAGGTGAAGTGATCTCTGTATTGAAAATCGGCTTTTGACTTTGTCTCCTAAGTTTTTGTTATACAATGAAACCTATACTGTGCATACTTTAAGTTGTTGGTTAATAGCCTGGTTTGGCTCAGATTTTGTATATTGACCGGGATAAGAGGATGACGTAAAGCCATTCAGGTTTATCGTCAGCGTAAAAGCAGAGGGCTGGATAATATATGTTCAACAACCAAACAATACTCATTACTGGTGGGACAGGTTCCTTCGGACAGAAATACACCAGAACTCTGCTGGCTCGCTACAAACCCAAGCGTTTAATTATCTTTTCCCGTGATGAGCTCAAGCAGTTCGAGATGCAGCAGCAGTTTAATGATCCCTGCATGCGATACTTTATCGGCGATGTGCGCGATAGTGACCGTTTGATGCAGGCGATGCAGGATGTGGACTATGTGATTCATGCAGCTGCGATGAAACAGGTTCCGGCTGCTGAATACAATCCGATGGAATGTATCAAGACCAATATCCATGGCGCAGAGAATGTAATTAAGGCGGCGATCAGCAATAAAGTGAAGAAAGTGATCGCGCTCTCGACCGATAAGGCGGCCAGTCCAATCAACCTCTATGGTGCCACCAAATTGGCCTCCGATAAGCTGTTTATTGCTGCCAATAACATAGTCGGCAGCAGCAAAACACGTTTTGCAGCGGTGCGTTATGGCAATGTGGTGGGGTCCCGGGGCTCTGTGGTGCCGTTTTTCAAGAAGCTTGTTGCCGATGGCGCCGAGTCCTTGCCGATAACCCATCCGGAGATGACCCGCTTTTGGATCACCCTGCAGCAAGGGGTGGATTTTGTGCTGAAGAACTTTGCGCGGATGCAGGGCGGGGAGATCTTTGTGCCCAAAATTCCTTCTGTGCGTATTACCGATCTGGCCAAGGCTTATGCTCCACACCTGGAGCATGATGTTATCGGTATCCGTCCAGGCGAGAAAATGCACGAAATCATGTGCCCTGCAGATGACTCTCACCATACCCTGGAGTTTGACGATCACTTTGTTATCACGCCGAGCATCCGGTTTTTTGGCCGGGAAACCGATTTCTGTACCAATGCGCTTGGGGAGATAGGGCAGCCGGTAGCAATGGGATTTGAATATAACTCGGGAACCAACCCTCATTTTCTGGTCGGCGATGAAATAGTCAAGCTGGATGCCGATGTATGATCCCATATGGCAAACAGAATATCAGCCAAGACGATATTGACGCTGTCGTTGAAGTTTTGCAATCCGATTGGCTGACTCAGGGCCCCAAGGTGCCGGCGTTTGAACAGGCGATATGTGACTATACTGGTGGCAAATTTGCCGTTGCGGTAAACAGCGCCACCTCGGCTTTGCATATTGCTTGCCTGGCACTCGATGTCAGGCCAGGCGACAGGGTGTGGACATCCCCCATTACCTTTGTGGCTTCTGCCAATTGTGCCTTGTACTGTGGCGCGAAAGTGGACTTTGTTGATGTCAATCCCGAATCCGGGAACATGTGCCCTGAAGCGTTAAAGGCCAAGCTGGATCAGGCTAAACGAGAAGGTACTCTACCCAAGGTGGTTATTCCGGTTCATCTTTGTGGTCACAGCTGTGATATGGCTGCTATCGCCGAGCTGGGTAAAGCGTATGGGTTCAAGATCATCGAAGATGCGTCCCATGGTATCGGTGGCAGTTATCGGGGGCAGAAGCTTGGTAGCTGTGAGTTTTCGGACATCACGGTTTTCAGCTTTCATCCGGTCAAGATAATTACCAGCGCCGAGGGGGGAATGGCACAGACGAATGATCCCGAATTGGCGTTTAGGCTTGGATTATATCGAAGTCATGGGATTACTAAAGATCCGCTCAAAATGCTGCGTTCAGACGAAGGCGACTGGTACTACGAGCAGCATACCTTAGGCTTCAATTACCGTATGACAGATCTGCAGTCGGCGCTGGGGCTTTCGCAACTTAAGCGCTTGGATGAATTTGTCTGCAAGCGCAACCAACTGGCCACTTATTACAGCCAAGCACTGGTCAAGTTGCCGGTTGTGAGCGTGGAGCCTTTACCCGGTAGTATGAGTGCCCGTCATCTTTATATGATACGTCTCAAGGAGGCCGGGCGGCGCCGGGCGGTGTTCGATACCATGCGAGAGCGAGGCGTTCAGGTGCACGTGCATTACTTCCCGGTGCACTTGCAACCCTATTACCTCTCTCTTGGCTTCAAAGAAGGCGATTTCCCGGCAGCAGAGCAGTTTTATCATGAGATATTGACTCTGCCTTTATATCCGGCTCTGGATGAAACCGCTCAGCAAAAGGTGCTTGATGAGTTGACCGCCAGCCTAAATACCAGGGCGGCATCTTAAGCTCGAGAATGTAAACTCGAAAATGTCAGCTTGGGACCGTCGTGCTGTCGTTTGCTTTACTCTTTGCGACTAGCTTTGTCGCTCTCTTTGCCGCTCTCTTTACAACTAGCTTTGCCACTAGCTTTGTCGCTATTTTAGTAGCGAGCTGATTTCAGCCATCAGCTGCTTGATGCCGCCATGGTTGGCAAAGACCCTGGCGGCCTCTGTTTGCAAATTTTCGCGCACTTTGGCATCACTGAGCAACAGTTCCAGTTTGTGAATGGCATCAGAGAGCGAGTCGCTGATAAGGCAAGATTGCGTTTTCTCCAACAGTGCCAGCTCGGCGTCATCGCACAGATGCCTTGGCGGCAGCAGCAAAGTCGCCGCCCTTGCATAGATGGATTCAAACAGCGACAAGCCATAACAGCTCAGCACCACTTCGGATTCGGCAATCAATTGCTTGAGATTTTCCGGATTTTTAAGCACTTGGATATTACACCCGGCGGGCAATCGTGGCCTCGGCGCCAATGGCCCCTGGATCCAGACTATCGGCCAATCGGTATGCAGTTGACTCAGTAACCCTGGCAACGCTTGGCCATACCCCAGGGCATCGCTGCCGCCGGTCAATACCAAAATTTGAGGCTTCTTCGGCCTTTGGGGAAGGGGACTGAACAGGTAGTTTTGCCAGCCGGAAGATACCTTGGGATGTTGCAGTGAGGTATTGAAGCTGGGAATGAACAGCCAATCCAACTCAGGTAACAGCGGCGCCAGTTTGTCTATGCCGACAAGTTTGCATCCCTTGTGTCTTAGGTTTTGCAGCGCCTGCTTGATGGCAGGTAGAGCGATAAAATCCGGGTGGAGATCCAGTATGATCAGCGGGCTGGCATCGGCCTTCAACGCAGTAAGCCATTCCGCTTCTGTTTGATACCAAGTGACTTTTGCTGATGATGTCTGGGCGAGTGAGTTAGGTGTCGAGCCTTCGTAGAGCGCATGAACTTGGGCACCTATGGCCAGATACTCCTGCAAGGCATCGGCGATTAACTCGGCGCGCTTGAAGTGTCCCAGGCCGATCTCCGCTCCCAAGTGACAATAGATGCCGGCCTTGGCGTATTGACGATCAGCGGCCTTTTGCTGCACATGGGCGTTGATGGCACTCAAGGCCGGGTCACTGAGCAGTTGCTCCTGAACCCAGACGAGGCTAACGATAGAGTCTGCAGGATGCTCGGCGTACCAGCGGCGGTAGACCTCAGTCATGAAGCGGTAATCGGCCTGGGTATCGACAGAGATTCGCTGGTGGACTTTTGAATAGTCGCCGCTGTCGGGAATGCTCAAACGTTCGAGTATCGGGGTTAACTTATCCCCATAGCCTACGTGTTCTCTGGACATGGCACATTGACTGACCGACATCAATTTGTCCCAGCCCCGGCGGCTATAGAAGGCCATCCCTTCATGCATAGAAACAACGCCTGGGTTCAGTTCAATGCTGTCTTTCCCCGATGCCTTGAGCGCTTTCAGCCCATGGTCGATAAAGCCGGGATCTATCAGTGGACAATCACCGCAGACGTAGAGAATATAATCCGGATCTTGCCTTTGGATTATGCAATCAAGCCTTGCCATCAGGTCGTTGACATCGCCTTCATAGGGATGACATTCGACGCTATGTTCAGCAGCCCAATCTTGCAGTGGGCGGTTAAAGTCATCTGCGGTTGTGGCCAGTTCACAGTCATTTACTTCTTGGCATTGCATCAGTCTGCGCCAAATATGGCTAATCATGGGGTCGCCGGCCAGTGGCAATAAGTGTTTTCCCGCCAGACGACTGGAGTTGAGCCTGGCCCCGACAATGGCAAGTGTCTTGGTCATAGCGACTGTTCCTCTGTTTTGGGTGTTTCTGTTGCCGAAGGGGGAGAGGTTTGGCTAACTGGACTGATGCACAGCTCAAGGCTCAACAGTTGCCCGCCGGGTTTGAGGGTTTCATCGGCCTCAGCCAGCGAAAACCACAGCCGATTCAGATATTGTTCATCGATTTTTTTGCTGGAAATCATCGGCAAGGTGGCACAAAGCGCAGGGTTCCAGTCAATGCGAATGCCTCTTGCCCGGGTGCCAAAACAGATGGAGCCCGAGGTTGCCCCCAAGGCGCTGGATGAGGAGACTATCGAGGAGATTGGCGCGCCCTGATCCATGTCACTGGTTATCTGGAAATATTCATCCCTGTGGCCACCGAGACGGGTCTGATACCAGGCCCGCTGCTCACAATCGAGCAGGGTCATAAAGCCCAAGCGTACCGAGGCTTCCGGGCGGCTGCTCTCTTCGAAATGAAAGCCGCTAAAGAGGCGCTCACCTTCGAGCCGATACCATTTTAATATCGCGCCGCTTTTGAGCGCTTGGCGGCAATAGATGACCAGGCAGCCGTCTTGCTCCCCTAGCTGGTATTCCACCCGATTGAGATCGGCCACTCTGTCGCGGTCGCGAAAACGCTCCAGCAGGAGGTGATTGCTGTAAAAATCGACGCCATAGCTGATATGGTCGAAGTAGCCGTGTGACAGGGTACCGACAACGGCTTCAAAGTCATGGCTGGCAAAGGCCAGCGTATCAATTGCCAGACCGCGGTTGCCGTTGAGTGTCAGCCTGATGTCCGGGGTTTGCACCTCCAGCCTGCGTCTGGCCTCATCATAATGAATGTGGATGTCTTTACGGGTTTGCCAGGGCGTAAATGTTGGCGCGGCCGAAGCCATCTTGGTCAATGTCAGCGCCTCGTAGCGCGCTTGGGTCAGGTGGGTTCTGAGATCGCTGGCCCAGAGGCGGCACAAGTCTCGCCAACTCGCATCGTCTGTATTGGGCTGCGCCTTGAGCTCAGCCAGCCTTTGGTAACAAAGGCTATTGAGGTGGAGATCATTGCGGCCGCTCAGCCCCCAACGGGTAATGTTGTATTTGGCCTGTTTTTTGACCGAAACCGGGTGCTGGGCATTGGTGAGTGCCAGGGGTTCTAAGCCTTGCCAATGTTGCAGCAGCTTGGAGGGGAGGCTCCACTGGTAGCCGTCCAGGTCATTGAGGGCCATGAACAACTGCGCTATGCGCTGCCATTCGCCGCTTATTGGCTCTGCTTCGGTATGGTAGCGCCCTGGACGGAAGTCAAACACTTCGGCGTCGCTGCCATAAACCGGAAATGCCAGAGTGCCGGGTTTCAACACCTTGCGCAGATATTGCAGATAATCTTCCAGAGTTAGCTCGCCGTGAACATAGCGCTGAAATTTTTGAAAGGCGATGGCATGGTTCCAGATGACCTTGATCTGTCGGCCGCTGGCGCTCTTTAACGATTGTGGCCGCATTAATCGCTCTCGTTGCCACTCTGGGTTATGGGAAAAGGGATTGTCCCACTCCACCACCACGGCTTCGAAGCCTTCATCTATGTAGATATCAAGCAAACCGGCTGAAACCGCTTGTTCATTGAGATAGGCGAGTCTGGGGCTTATGCCCAACAGGCGCTGATAAGCCTCTTGACCCAGCCTCAGGTTGGCACAGTTGACCTCGGCCGGGATCAGCGGCCCAATGATTTGGCTGTCGCCGCTGGCAACCAGCTCGCATTTTTGTTGCTCCAACAGTTCTTTGAAGCGAATGACCCAGGCTGGGTCTACCGCGTTGATACACTCGAGTGTATAAGCGGTTAGCTCAAGACCAACAGGTATGCTCCCCTCAGCCAACTGCAGCAATGGCCAGTAGCAGCGTTTTACCACCTCAGAGTGCTGCTCTGTTTCAACGGAGGAAAACGCCAGGTTGAGGTGAAAAACCGTGTATAGGGCTACCCGTATGTTTGAAGCTGGCATGGATGCTTGGCTGGTCATTTGTCGATGTCAAAGCTGTATATGTTTGAATAATAACAAATGCGATGGAGATGACCAGTAACAACTTGATAAGCCCATCCGAGGTTAGTAGTCGCTTTTACCCGCTTTAACTCGCTAAACTAGATACAGATTATTCAATTCCGGGTGAATGAGGCCGATAACCAGGAATATATAAGTCCTGGCTTATAACTTGCATTCAATACGGACAGCGTTGGATTAGTGACACATATTGCATTGAGGAAAGCACATGGTATCAATTGGTTGTGATAAGCACTCTGGCCCATTACTCGATGAGGTTGGCGGGTTTCAGGTCATAGACTGCCAAGTGTGTGGTTTTAAACATGTGCACCCGCTACCCACAGCAGCCGAGCTGGAAACCGTATACCGGCACGAATACTATGTCAGTGATAAACCATTGTTTATCAAGGAAGGTACCGCAGATAGCCAATGGTGGCAGCAAGTGTATTCTGATAGATTTGATACTTTGGAAGATTGCTTGCCGGAGAATGAGCGCAGAATACTGGATGTGGGTTCCGGTCCGGGTTTTTTCATCCAACACGGCCAGCAACGCGGTTGGTCAGCCATCGGCATAGAACCCTCTGTTAGGGCTTGTGAACATGCCCGCAGCTTGGGTACTGAGGTTGTTGAGGACTTCTTCACCGAAAGTAGCGCTGCCAAACTGGGTAAGTTTAACGCTATCCACGCGAACGCCGTGCTGGAACACATTCCCAATCCCATCGAAATGTTAGCCTTAATGAGGGAGTCTTTGGTTTCCGGGGGAGTGCTATGCGTTGTTGTTCCCAACGACTATAACCCCTTTCAAGAGACACTGAGAGAGATTGAGGGATATCGCCCCTGGTGGGTTGCTCCGCCTCATCATCTGAATTTCTTTGATTTTGACTCACTCGGTAACTTACTTGAAAAGATGGGGTTCGACGTCTTCCTGAAAGAAACCACATTTCCGATGGATATGTTTTTACTCATGGGTGACAACTATGTTGATGACGGCCAGTTGGGGCGGGCGTGTCATCAAAAACGGATCAGATTCGATACACAATTGAATAAAGCAGGTCGTAACTCGAGTAAACGGGCCTTCTATCAAGCCTTGGCCAATGCCGGCTTGGGAAGAGAAGTAGTTTTATTTGCCAGAAAGGTCTAGTCAGACGCGACAAAACAAGGAGATAACAATGAATAAGGTCAGAGTACTGATTCAGGCCAGCTCCCGCTCTTGGGCCGGGGGAACCGATATATGTATGGGACTGGTTGATGGCGAAATCGCCGTTGTCAGAACCGTTAAGCGTGCCCTGAGTGCTTTCCCTGAGTATGAGGTACGTCTTGCCGCGCCGGAATTTGATCGAAGTGGCGCCTTGGATCAGATTGTCAGTGACTTGAATGATCCCAGATTAACTGCATTTTATGGCTATGATGAAAGCCCGCTAAAGCGAATGCTGGCGGCCGCAGAAGATCTCAATGATGAGGATTACATTTTAAGGGCCGATGGCATCCACTTCTGTTTTGATACGGATCTCAGCAAGGAAATGTTGGCGCTGGCTCAAAGCCGTCAGTTGGATTGCGTTAAGTTACCCGATGATTTCCCGGTCCACTTCAGTTCCGAAGTGTTTAGAGTCGGCGCGCTGAGAAAACTTGTCACTCAATTGCAGGCTCCGGAAGATGCCAAGTTTCACGTCCATCCCAAATGTTATTTTGCCCTCAACAGGCATGAATTCAGTTTTGAGTACCTGCTTTCAACCCCGAGTTATTCGGATGAATACCTGTCTGAATGTCGACGTCTGGCCAATGCTATTTACGAGATCCCCCGTCAGGAGGTCAATGGTAAGCGGATAGCCTCGGGAGACAGGTTGGGCTTTCATTACGAACTGGCGCTCCGTTATTTGAAACCCAATATGAAAGTATTGGATATCGCCTGTGCCGATGGGTATGGCGTGAGGATGATGTCCGAGAGTCTGGCGCAAGTTCACGGAGCCGATTTGGATCCGGAAAGTGTTGCCTTTGCCAAAGCACACTCACCACAAAAGAACGTGGATTTCTTTGTTGAAGATATCACCGCCATGTCTTTTGCGGATAACAGCTATGATGCAGTCACCAGCTTTGAAACACTGGAACATGTACCTGAACGTGAGTGTCTCAGTGAGCTCAAGCGTATTATTCGCCCCGGGGGCATGCTGGTGTTGAGTACGCCTCAAAATAGTCTGGGACATATTCCCGTTAATGCCTGTCATTTGGTGGAATATGACTTGGACTATCTCCTGAAGCTAGTCGGCGAATATTTTCATGTCGTCAAGGTTATAGGGATCAAGGCCGGGATTATCTACGATAATGCCGATCCTTACGGCACAAACACTGTGTTGGTCTGTATCAATCCTATTCGATAATTGCTGAGGATTAACTTCTATGGCAAATAATGCCTTCAAACCGTTTGCAACCTCTCCAACCGAACTCAAGGCGTTACCTGTAGCTGCCTTGGCCTCTCAGGCTGACGCTATTCGCCATTTTCTTATCGAGAAAATATCTGCCACTGGTGGGCATATTGGCGCCAACCTCTCTGTGGTGGAAATGACGCTGGCTATTCACTATGTGTTTGATTCACCAAGAGACAAAATCATATTCGATACCGGCCACCAAGGATATACCCATAAGCTGGTGACCGGCCGAATGCCGGCTTTTGACTCCTTGAATACCTATCGTGGCATGAGCCGATTTATTGCCAGAGAAGAGAGTGAACACGACACCATAGATGCGTCTCATGCCGGTACATCCATCTCATTATCAAGCGGTATCGCCTCGGCGCTGCGCTCTCGGGATGAAACGGCTTCCACGGTTGCGGTTATTGGCGATGGCTCCCTTGTGGAAGGGATGGCATTTGAAGCATTGAACTTCGCGGGAAGCGCACAAGACCTCAAACTGGTTTTGGTGCTGAATGATAATGAAATGGCGATAGCTCCCTCGGTCGGTGGCGTGAGAAACGTCACCACGGGAAAAGATTGGCAGCAAAAGTCGCGGCATTTCTTTGAAGGCTTGGGTTATCAGTATATTGCTGTGGCTGACGGCCATGATGTTGAAGCCGTAGTGAAAGCTCTTGAGGCCGCCAAGCAATTGGCTCGACCTTGTGTCGTTCATCTGAAAACCGAAAAAGGCCGCGGTCTGGCATGTGCTGCCGGGCATCCATACAAGTTGCACTTTTCCATGCCGTTTGATCCTGTTACAGGGCAGGGGGCTGCGCCTACCGTTGCGGGCAAAACTTATGCCGTAGTGCTTGCTGAAAAGCTTGAGAGCTTGATGCAAAAAGATGGTGATATTGAGGTCATCACGCCGGCAACGCCCTATGCATCGTCTTTGGACAAATTATTTTTAACCTATCCGGACCGAGTCATAGATGTGGGGATGGCAGAGCAGCATGCCGTGGGTATGGCCTGTGGCCTGGCCCTGGAGGGGAAAAAGCCGGTTGTGTGTATGCAAACCACATTTATGCAAAGAGCATTTGACCAATTGTTGCACGATGCCTGTTACATGGACCTGCCGGTCACAGTGTTGGGGGTCAGAGCCGGGTTCGCAGGTTACGATGGTTCAACCCACCATGGTCTATATGATATTCCCTATCTGCGCTCTTTCCCCAATATGCAGATTATCTATCCGGCCAACTCTGCTGAAGCGGAGCAGGTACTGGCGCAGAGGCTTGCGGCGCCCAAAGGGCCTATGGTGATCCTGCATCCTTATGAACCCATCTTGGCAACCGAACCCGCTATCGGGCAGATGGAGCCTTGTGGTCTGTCGGTGGCCGCCGAAGGGCGGGATGGCTATTTGATCGCTTTAGGCAACACCCTGGCCAGTGCCTGGGAGTTGAAATCCAAGCTGCAACAGTCTGGTAAAGACTTCGGCATCATTTGCATTCAGAGTATCAAGCCTTTCCCTGAGGCAAGGCTCAAAGAGCTGCTGTTGCCGGGCATGGATATAGTGACATTGGAGGAGAGTGTTCTGGCGGGCGGATTGGGCACCGCGGTACTGGAAACGCTCAGCGATGCAGATATTCGAGTCAGAATATTGCGTACCGGGGTCAATGATGCCTTTATTCGCCCTGGCAGTAAACAGGAATGCAGCCAGGAAGCAGGGATCAGTGTGGCACAAATTTATGAGCAAATTGGGCAACGCTGGCCTGAGTATCTGGAGACGACTCATGGGTAGATTGGCGGGAAAAGTGGCTCTGATAACCGGAGCCTCCAGAGGCATTGGAGCCGGGCTAGCCCTGGCGTTTGCCCGCGAGGGGGCCGATATTATTCTTAACTATCGTGCCAATGATGCTGCTGCCAATTCTGTTGCGGAACAGATCCAGGCTATGGGCCGCAAGGTATTGAAGGTCAAGGCCGATGTTTCGCAGCGTGATGATATCAAGGCGATGCTTGAAGAGAGCAAAAAGGTTTTCGGTCGAGTAGATATCCTGGTCAACAATGCCGGTATTAATCAAAGGGGCTGGTTTGAAGAAGTTACAGATGAGGCCTGGGATCTTATTTTGGGAACCAACCTCAAAGGGCCTTTTATCTGTTGCCAGGAAATCTTTCCCCTGATGAAGGCAAACGGTGGTGGCCGCATCATCAATATCTCCTCGGTGGCCGGACAGTATCACGGGCCTAAAACCGTGCATTACGCGGTATCCAAGGCCGGACTGAATAGCCTGACCAAAATCCTGGCCCGGTACGGCGCCGAGCACAATATCCTGGTGAATGCCGTAGCGCCAGGTTTGGTTAGAACAGATCAAACTGCAGATGAAATTGACTCTCCGGCAGGCGCCCGGGTGTTGGATATGACGCTGTTGAAAAAGGCCGGGCGGATTGAAGATATCGCCAGCGCTTGCATTATGCTCGCATCGGACGAGCAACAGTATATGACCGGTCAGATCCTTGCGGTGAGTGGAGGAGCCATTCTTGATAACTGAGCGCAAAACTATCTTGTTGCTCGGCGGCAGTGCAGATCAGCTGTATGCAATCAAAACCGCCAAGAGCATGGGGCTCAAGGTCGTTGTTGTGGATGGCAATCCCAGCTCCCCCGGCTTTGCGTTAGCCGATGAATATGCGGTTGTCAGTACCAGAGACTTGCCGGCGTTAAAGCAATTTGTGGATGGGTTGACCTATCCTGTCCACGGTGTCGCCGTGATGGGCAGTGATATTTCCCAATATGTGTCGGCCATGGCTGAACATCTGTCTTTGCCCTGTATTCCCTTGCAGGCGGCAGAGATAGCAACAGATAAATTGAAAATGAAGCAGTGTTTCGCTGCTCATGGATTGCCTATACCCTGGTTCAGTGCCGTAGATAGCCTGAAACAGCTATTGGAAGTGATTGCTGAACGTGGCCTTCCGCTGATCATTAAGCCGGTTGACCGCTCGGGTGCGAGAGGGGTTTTCCTTCTTAAAGAGGGAATGGATATCGAGATGCTCTATGAGCGTTCGGTCAATGAATCCTTTAGCGGTCAAGTCATGGTTGAGGAGTATTTGCCGGGTCCACAAATCAGCACCGAAACTTTGTTTTATCAGGGAAAAAGCGTTACTCCCGGGTTTGTGGATCGCAATTACGAAATGCTGCAGAGGTTCTCGCCCTACATCATTGAAAATGGCGGTTGGCAACCCAGCCGATTGTCGCAAAGCCAAAGGAACAAAGTTGAGACTTTGATAGATCAGGTTGCTGATGCCTTGGGTGTAACATCCGGGGTGATTAAAGGCGATATCGTCTATACCCAGAATGGTCCCAAGGTGATAGAAGTGGCCACCCGCCTCAGCGGGGGAGATTTTTCCGAGAGTCTGGTACCACTCGGGCTGGGGATCAACTATGTCAAAACGGCACTGGAAATCGCCTTGGGGCAGAAACCTGACTTCGAGGCGTTAACCCCCAGGGTTAACCAGATGGTTGCCAATCGATACTTCTTTCCTGAGCCTGGAAAATTGTTGGCCATTGAAGGTGTTGCTGAAGTTAGCAAACAAGACTTTGTCAAAAAGCTGGAGTTTTTTGTCAAGCCAGGAGAGCAGATTAAACCTGTTACCAGTCATGCTGATCGCGCCGGGGTGTTTATTGTCGTGGCCGATAATATGCAAGAGCTGGAACAGAGGGTTACTTGGGTTTATGAGCAGATCCGTTTTATAACGGCATGCTGAAACGCGACTTGGCATGAATAGACAGGGGGCTTATGCCCCCCGTTTTTTATCAATTGCCTTGATAGCTTTGCCGCATATGCTTCAGCGGCCGCAAACCATCGCTGGGGTCGGCACGCCAGTCGCGATCCGGCGCTTCGCTGGGGGCCAGCAATTTGTCGCTCTGACCGTCGATAAGCTCGGCTTCGCGGCATTCGGCGATCACCGGCTGCATCTGCTGGGGTAGCCAGCAGTGCCCTGCGGCGTATTCGGCGCCCTGTTCATCCAGGTCGATATGAAATTCCACGCAATCGGCCTGCCAGCGGCCAACGGCGCGGCGAATCACTGCCGCTGATACGCTGTGATCAGACCAACCTACTTTAACTCCATAGCGCTCGCGAAAAGCGCCAATTACCGCCAGGTTGCAGTCGGATTTAGGCGTCGGGTAGGCCGATACGCAGTGCAGCAGGGTGATATCGCGGCAACCTGAGTCTTTCAACACAGAGATAGCGTGATCAACTTCGTCGAAGTTGGCCATGCCGGCAGAAATTACCACGGGTTTTCCTGTCTTAGCACAGGCGATCAGCAGTTCATCCCACAGTAGCTCGTAAGAGGCGATTTTGTAGAAATCGACATAGGGTTCAAGTTCTTTGACGGCATCGAGATAAAAAGGCGTGCAGGAAAACGCAATGCCGTGGCTATCGCAGCAGCGTTTCAACTGTGGCAGAAAACTGACCGGCAGTTCCCAATCCTTGCGCTTTCTGTGCATTTCGCTCTTTTCGAGGATCTCGGGGGCGAACAACTGATCAATTTTAAAGAGCTGAAACTTGACGGCATCACAGCCGATGGCTGCCGCAGACGCGATAAAATCAAAACAGCGTTCCAGATCCCTGTGATGATTGCTGGAGACTTCGGCAATAAAAAGCGTATGTTTCATCAGTTTCTTCCGCTTGGGTGATTCAAGTGCTTTATCGGCACTGAGAGAGTATTCCTGAGTGCTTAGGCCAATAAAGGCACGAGTTCATATTCCAGGGTGTCGGCCAGCCCCAGCCAGTCATGGCGTTGTTGCGAGGCCAACATGCCGGGGACCAGTTGCAACGCTTCACTTGGCAGCTGTTGCTGTTCCAGTCGTGCTTGCATCTGCTCTATGCAATCTTTCAACCGCCCGGAGGCCTCTGCTTCTTTGCCAAGCCTGAACGCGGTGGCCGTGTCGAGCAGCTGTTGTGCCAATGAATCTTGGATCATGGTTTCAACTCCTTGTATTGGCAACCTTTAATTCGGGCGCCTGAGAGGCTGGTTTGATAAAACCTGACATGAGGCCGCTTGGCTATGTAGGTTTCCAGGTTTCGCAGGTAAGCCCTGAGGTTGAGGTCGGTTGCCACCCTTTGGCCATGGCCATCCAGCACCCAGTGGCTGGCATTTTGCACTTTTTGGGTGGTGCATTTTACCCAGGTTTGGGTCATTTTATCCTGAGTGGTTTTGGCAAAGTCATCCCAAAAGGCGTGGCTCTTGTTGTGGCAATAGCAAAAGTCGCAGCCCAGCAGGCTAATTTCACGTCCGCCCAGTAGTACTGCCAGATCTATCGCCGGGTGGATCACGCTGCCGTTGGTGTAAAGGCGAGTCTTGGGTATCTCTTTGCCCAGCGCATCATAAAGTGGACTATTGCCATAGGCGTTAAACCTGGGGCCTCTCCAACCATTGAGGATTTCGGGAGCGACCCTGGGATAATAAGCCAGTGCTATTCCTTCGCTGAGTGCCAGGGGCAGGTGGTATTCGCCGATAAGTCCATCGATGCAAACCACTATGTCGGGGCGGATATTGTGGTGCAGCAAGCCCTTCATGGCGGTGTCGGCGCAGATAATCAGCGGCCTTTGCGGTTGCGTTTGCAACTTGCCCAGGTAATCGTAATGTTCTTCCAGCGAAGGCCCGGCGCCTATGACCAGGGCCTTATGGCTGTGAACCTGCCGCTTAAGCTCAATCACATCTGGGTCGTGCTGCAGAAAAGGGCGATTGTCCTGCAGGCGCTTGATTATCGCAGGGTCGGTCGCCTGATGGCGGCGGTTGATATAAGGAAGATTTTGCTCGAGCACCAAGAGATCCCTGAGCCTGGCATTTTCATCACTGCAGAGTTCAAGGTCGGCTATCAGAGCGATATAAGGCTGGGTCACTTTAAGTTGTCCCGGTTGCAACTCCAGAGTGACGGCCGGATGGCTCAACCACTCTGATTGATCTGTGTAGCTGAGTACCAGAGCGAAAATGGCCGGGTTGAGAATGTTCACGGTTAGTTTGCAGATGGCCGGATTATCCAACAATACGCTGGGTACATCGCCCATTCCTACGCCATAGAGACTGACCTCAGTCGCGCCGGCTGGCAGGGTATCAATATACAGTCTGGCTTCTGCCAAACGGTTGTGACGGCTGCTGAGCTGAATGCCATCGACACTGATAGTCTGATTTTGCCCTGTCACCAAGGCCGCATCCAGGCTGCCGGGCGTTTGTTGTTTGAGTATCGCTCCCGCCAGTGGCCATCTGGACTGGATGATTTGCAAATTGGCTGCAAACAGCTCTGTCATGGAGGTTTCCTCGTTGAAGATGGGCGGTGTTAAAACCCAGATTGTAACCCCCGCCTGGCAGACGATAGGATTTTGACTCTAAAATTTAAATAATACAGTACCTTGGAACTTAGCATTTGCCAAAGTCTTAATCTGTACCAGAGAGCATAGCTTTAAATACCCGACTCATTTTAGAGCGGTAAGCACCTTGTTGTATGCCAAGAAGCTGGAAGCTTAATGGCCCTGGCCAAACGGGATTTCCCCTCAATCAGCCTATTAGGGCACATAACACAGCATCTGGCGGGTCAATGCTCAGGCCTTCAAGTGCCGACAGGTGTATACCGGCTACAATTTTTTGCGCTTTACCCACCTGGCAACCGCTTGTCAAAAAAATGGCTCTGATGACTCCATGGCGTTTCAGTGCAGCAAATCGCGTTCCAGTTTGTAAACCTTTTACGAGTTTAAGTCTTACTGGGGCGCTGAGCGGCTCTGTTGAATCGACCTAATAACTTAATCGTCGAGATACTTGGTCTGCTCGGTGTAATTCGGGGTCAGCAAGTTTTGATACAGCTTGGGGTTCATGTTGAAACCGTTGAATTTGCTTATGGTGTAGCAAAGGACTTTCAGCTTGAGCTTTCTGAAGCTGGGAGGGATAGGTTTAAGGAATTTGCAGCAATCGATACTCAAGCGTTCCAGCTTTTCAAGCGCCAACATGGATTCGGGTAGAGACTCAGTGACAAAGTCCTCCAGAGATAAGGTGTCCAACTCGGTAAACTCACCGATAAAATGAGGGATAACCTTGATATCGCCGCCTCTCAGAGAAAGCCGTTTTAACGGTAGTGCTTTCAGCTCCATGGGGAAATGATCCAGGCTCTTGTGCATTCCCATCAGTTTAAGGTGATGCAAGTGGGTATATTTCACCAGGGCCTTGGTGGCCTCCAGACCAAACTCATAACACAGGGCCAGTTTCAAGGTTTCCAATGCCGGCGCATCGAGTGAGGCCAGGGTTTTAAGATCACTGCGTGAAATCAACAGGGTTTTCAGCCGTGGCAGCGAAACATTGGCAGGGAAATTGTCGAATTTGTTGAGTTTAACTCTCTCAAGCTTGGGGCTACTCGTTAGCAATGGGTCAAGAGTAACGACGTTGGTATTGTGCAGCTCCAGCGAGGTCAACTGGGTAACGGCGGGGCAATTCAAACCAGGTAAAGTCTCCCTTGGGTTCGCGCATCCATCCTCAAGCTCAGTCTCAACTTGGGCGGGGTCAATATTGAGCGACGCTAGATTGTGACAATGCATTAATAGATCGGCGATTTTAGCTGTCGCCAGTCTAGTGGTGAAGGAGGTGAGTCGCTCTGGCTGAGACAGGTATTGAGACAGCTCTTCCTCCGTGTCCGGCGTGTCATCGTCAGGGTAGTATTTCATCACAGCTGTAGAAATATTGCTGAACAGCTGCCGTTCGTTGTCCACCGGGCAATGGCTTAGAATGAGTTCATCCAGGGTTAGTAGCCTGGTCGGTGCAATAAGGCGATGACAGCGGTCGATTTCCAACTTTTTGATGTTTCGTGGCAACAATGACGCATCTATGGTGAGTTTTTGGCCGTTTATTATGCTGAGGCTGTCCAGCGCCGCTATCTCTTTAAACGACTCGGGTATGGTTTCCGAGCTGGTCGAATTAAAACTAAGATTTTTAAGGCTTTGACATAGAGGCAGTTCATCCCAGAAGCCGTCGTCGCCGAAATCTGCCCCCCAGATGCTCTCCAGTTGCGAAAACGCCTCAAAAGGGAAGCGAATGCCGGTTAAGTCTCTGGTATAACCCAGGTGCAACTCTTTGAGATTAGGAAAACATGCAGCATGCTCACAGACCAATGCCAGCAGTTTCTTTTCTTGGATTTTAAGCCGGGTTATATCTTCATATACCTTTGGGGCAAAGCGGATATCTATGCCATTAGTGAAAGATGTTTTTTGATTGCCAAGCACCGTATTGGCATGGATTGAACTCAATAACGGGTTTTTCCATAGTGTCAGCTTATTGAGGTTGGCTAAGGTCAGTTGCTCATCAATAGATGCAAGTTGGGGACAGCATGAGATTTTTAAGTGTTGCAGCTGTGGCAGCTTATCCAAGTTAGTGCCAAGGCGTTGTAAATCCGGGACTAACGCCAAATCAATCTTGGTCAATCCGGCCGGTAAATCAAACAGCTCGGCGCCGCAGATAGGGGTATCGTACCAGGTTAGGCTGCTGAGGTTTGTCAGTTGGCGAAAATCAAGATCCAGACTTTCCAGCGGCACTGAGTCAATTTTAAACTCTTGTAGTTTCTTTAGCTTTTCAATGCTCTTGGGCAGTGTCTTGTAATCGCCTTCAATGTTGAGCTTTTCAAGCAATGGCAGACTACCGATACTTTCCGGCAACCGTTGTCCACAAAAGGGCACCTCTTCGATGGCCAGAAAAGTCACCGAGGGGAAACGCGCCAACAGCTCGGGGCGCTCGCAGAGTGCCTCCAGTGGCTGACCGGCTCGAATATCTATGATGGTATGTCCAAGCCTGGCATAGAGGTAATCGACATCCAGCTCGGCCGACAGGCTGGCATATTCGCAAAGGACACAGAAGACATCTCTCATATCAGGCTCTTTCTCGCCTTTAATCAGTTTCTTGCGGCACTTGAAGGCATTCTGAATATCCTGGCTCGCATGCTGTTTCAGCAGTTGGCGGATCTCTTTCACGCAGTCGGTATCGGCGCTGCATTTGCCAATCAAGAAAAGGTCGTTGATGAATTTCTCAGGAAAGCCGTCACTGTTTTTAACAGTATTAAAGTAGTCGGGAAGGGATTCTATAAACTGGGACATAATATAAACAACTTATTGTAGGGTATGGTTATTAGCCTGTTGGCCACTGCAGATGCTTAACGCTGTAGTTTTATCCTTCTGATTACGTTGGGCTTAGGGGGGACACAGGCCCTGGATTTGGCTAGATTCGCTGTCGATAGTGCGCCGGAAGGTGTGGAACTAGATGGATTGCAAGATGCCCGGTAAAGTGCATCGAAAAGTGCACCGAATATGACATCGACAATTACAGATGGAGTAGCAGCATAAGATGCTGCGCAATGCGAAGAGCTGATTAATTCCATTTACCGATTTTCCTTCCAATGACCACAAAAGTGGCCCGCACTCAAGCTTGCTACCGGATTTTACAAGAGTTGAAGGCCCTGTACAATCAATGGGATAGATATAGGCCAGTAATACTGGAATGATGTTTATGCTTCCAGGCGGTGTGACCGAAAAATCCAGTCAGGGCAGCTTCTAGGACCGGATAACCGACAGGGTGGGGCTTAGGGGGAAGGTAAGGGCGAAAGCGTCACCATTCATGATCTGCGTCGGTCGATCACCAGTTGTAGCATGATGCGCGGCGGCTGATGTTGAAACCACGGGCAAACCACCAGTAAGCTGCTAGGCCACAGTGACATTAGCATTACCGCCAGCACCTATGCCCACTTGGAAATAGAGCAGGTCAGGCGAGAGTTTGGTATATCAACTGCTCAACTTTTAGGTACGATGATTCTGGAGTCGAATGTTGAGCGTTTAGTAAGAGAAATACAGTCTTTAAGTTTGGAAGAAAAGAAAGAGCTTTTCGAGTACTTATCTATTTGATTCCAATATTGCCTTTAGTTCATCAACAGTCATTGCAGGTGTTCTTCGATGTAGCATCGCATGGCAATTGGGGCAGACTGGGATTAAATCTTCAATTGGATTGACCTCATATTCCTGATTGATATGGGCTAACTCTACTATGTGATGAACATGGATAAAATTCTCTCCAATTTCCCCGTATGTTTTTGAAAAGTCAAAACTGCATACTCTACATATCGCTTGATAATGTTGTATGCAGGCATTTCGAGCTTTAATGTTTCGTTCAAATCTATTTACGTTTATTTTTTTGATTTTCCTTCAAAAAAGTCCATGATAATTTTGCATTAATTCATATTCTGATATTTCATCTGGGAATTCGTTGAAGTTCGGGGGGTTAGATGCACCAGAATTTATCAGGTTTATATGAGATATCGTGCCATCTATATAATTGTATAGGTGGTCTTCAATAGACGATTCTATAGTTAATTGGTCGCAATCATAAATACAGTATTCAATACCGCAGATTGGATTTGCTTGATGAGATTGTTCATAGGATTTATTTTCGGCTCTATAGCATTTTACAATCGTTCCTTGTATAGATGTTGATTTACAGCTTACAAGCTTGTCAATGAGAGGGATATCCGATTCATAAAACCAGACTCTTATTTTTAGTCGAGAAAAAGGAATTGGAGGTGTGAATTGTGCTGATATCAATTTTACTTTAGTTGATGGAGATTCAATTAATAGCCAGAAGGTTTTGGTTTTCTTTTCAAATTTCAGAGTGATAGTTGATTTTTTTCTTTTTCAAAATGCTTGTTTATTATCCTTTCCCCAGCAAGCTTGCCATACTTTCTCCAAGTCTTGAGGTATTGTTTATGGTTGTCAAATGGAAAGTTAATATCCATATCTATAAATCCTTTTTATGTGACATCTGATTTTTAGTGGTCAACGGATTTGGGCGGAAAAGAATTTAGCCCCAATCTAATCTGACAACGGCACCCAAAATCGGGTAATTGTCAGATCAGGTCTGAGCTAGTACACCAAAAATAAAGGGTTGACGCCATAGTCGTTTGTTATAAAGCACTTTCACTTAACTTTTTGATATCTTTTGTAAGTTGATCAGGTGTCTCTGACACAATTTCAATCTCTTTCAAACTAAAACGGTTGGAAATATCGTTATACCTTAGCTCAAACTCATTAAGTATTTGCTTCCAAGTTTTTACGATAATTCTATAGTTACCTGTTTTTTGGACGAGGCCTGGCTCTCCATGAATTTTGTTTGATTCTAGATCTGAGCGTAAGTCTGCAGCAGTAATTTTACTATCTGAAATTTCATTACCAATAAGCACAAAGTCCCAAAGAGAGTTTTCATCTTGGAACTGAGGCTCGTTT